>CAZRIU010000006.1:0-21775 GCA_964600245.1 uncultured Dehalococcoidales bacterium | reverse complement strand
GTCCGCTTTGCCCCCAGCCCCACCGGCTATCCCCACGTGGGCAATATCCGCACGGCTTTGTTTAACTGGCTCTTCGCCCGTCGCTACGGCGGCAAGTTCATCGTCCGCATCGAGGACACCGACATCACCCGCAAGGTGGAGGGGGCGGAGAAGAACATCCTTGATTCCCTGCGCTGGCTGGAGCTGGACTGGGACGAAGGCCCCGATGTCGGCGGCGACTATGGGCCTTACTACCAGTCGCAGCGCTTGAAGCTCTATAAAGACGCCGCCGAGAAGCTCATTAAGCAGGGGGGCGCCTACTACTGCTACTGCTCCCCGGAGCGCCTTGAGGCCATGCGCGCCGAGCAGGTTAAGCGCAAGCAGCCCCCCGGCTATGACCGCCACTGCCGCGATTTGACCCCCAAGCAGCGTGCTGAAAAAGAGGCTAAGGGCATCGTGCCCGTGGTGCGCTTTAAGGTACCCCTGGAGGGGCAGACCCGCTTTAAGGATCTGATATACGGCGATGTCGTCTTCGAGAATGATACCCTCGACGACTTCGTCCTGCTCAAGTCGGACGGCTACCCCACCTACCACCTGGCTAACGTCGTCGACGACAGTGCCATGAAGATAAGCCACGTCATCCGCGCCGAGGAGTGGGTATCGAGCACCCCCCGCCATCTCCTTTTGTATCAGGCGCTCGGCTTAGAGCCGCCCGAGTTTGTGCACCACCCCATGATACTAGGCCCTGACCGTGCCAAGCTGAGCAAGCGGCACGGCGCCGTCTCCATACTCGACTACCGCGACCAGGGATATTTGCCCCAGACCATGTTCAACTTTTTGGCCCTCATCGGCTGGTCGCTGGACGACAAGACCGAGATAATCCCCCGCCAGGCGCTGGTGGACAACTTCTCGCTGGAAAGAATCGGCAAGACGGGGGCAATATTTAACCGCGAAAAGCTGGACTGGATGAACGGCGTCTATATCCGCAGCCTGACCCCCGAAGAGTTCTTCGAGTCGGCGCAGCCCTACCTGATGACCGATATCGCCGCCGGCGAGGCACTAATAGGCAAAGAAGACTATGTCAGGGAAATCCTGCCCCTGGTTCAAGAGCGTGCCAAGACCCTGCTCGAGGTGGTTGAGCTGATCCGGTTCTTCTTCGTTGACGAGCTTGACTATGATGCCAAAATGCTTATCGGCAAGAAGATGAATAAAGATGTCACCGTCAAGGCACTGAAGGCGGCGCAGGAGAAGCTTAAGCCCCTGTCATCTTTTGACGCTGACTCCCTGGAAGCGGTGGTCCGCCCCCTGGCGGCGGAGATGGGCTTAAAGACGGGCCAGCTTTTCGGTGTGCTCAGGGTGGCTGTTACCGGCCAGACCGCTGCCCCGCCCCTTTTCGAGACCATGGCGGTGCTGGGACGTGAGCGCTCTATGAAGCGTATTGCCGCCGCGCTATCGAAGCTATGAACAGGCAAGGTGCCTTATCCGACTACCGCGTCCTCGACCTAACCGATGATAAAGCCAGACTCTGCCCCCGCTTTCTGGCCGATATGGGCGCGGAGGTTATCCGCATCGAGAAACCGGGCACGACCTCCTTCCACTGGGAAAATCTGGGCAAGCAATCGGTAACCCTGGATATAGAGCTAAAACAGGGACGGGAGCTGTTTAAAAAGCTGGTGGAAAAAGCCGACGTCCTGGCGGAAAGCCACCCCCCGCGCTATCTGGAAAAGCTGGGCCTTGGCTACTCAAAGCTCGCTAAAATCAACCCCCACCTTGTCATGGCCTCCATAACTCCCTTCGGTCAGGACGGCCCCTACCGCGACTATAAGTCCAGCGATTTAGTCGCCAGCGCAATGGGTGGTCAACTCTACGTCAATGGCGAGCCGGGAAAGCCGCCGCTAAAGCTCTTCGGCAACCAGAGCTACTATTTAACCTCTCTCTTCGCCGCCATTGGCGTCCTGCTGGCGCTCTGGAGCCGCCACAGCTCGGGTAGAGGGCAGCACATTGATATCTCTCTACAGGAGTGCGTCGCCGCCGCCCTCGACCACGTCCTGGTGCGCTATTTCTATCAGGACGAGGTGGCGAAACGACAAGGCAGCCTGCACTGGAACAACGCCTTCCGCGTCTTTCCCGCCAAAGATGGCTATGTTTTACTCTCCCTCTTTTATCAATGGGAGACGCTGGTGGAGTGGCTGGCATCAGAGGGCATGGCGGAGGATTTAACCGACGAAAAATGGCTTGATAGAGACTACCGCCAGCAAAATATTGACCATATCATCGAAGTACTGGAGCGCTGGACTAAGAGCCAGGCTAAAGCCGAACTAGTAGAAAAAGCCCAGCTGATGCGCTTCCCCTGGGCTGAGGTCGCCTCGATATCAGACCTCCTGGCCAGCCCTCATCTCAAGGCACGGAAGTTATGGGAGGAGATAGAATACCGGGGCAAAACATATAAACTCCCTGCCACCCCCCTCAAACCCCCCGACGAGAGGTAAGAATGACATCCGATTCCACTGCGATACGATTGGAAAAAGGCCAAATCGAACGGGCCAGCCAAGTCCTCTCCCGAGCCTTCCGCGACGACCCCGAACTTTTGAGCTTCGTTCCCGACTCACAAAAAAGGCAAAAGCTGCTGCTCTCCATGTTCCGGGTATCGCTCAATCACGCCCTAGGGCATGGCGAGGTCTACGCCGTCTCCCCCGCTATTGAAGGCGTCGCTGTCTGGCTGCCCTCGGATGCCCCCGAAATCTCGCTCTGGACGCTACTCCGTGGCGGCGGGCTGGGGCTGCTCTTCAGGGCAGGCTGGGGGTTTTTGCGCAAGATGAAAGAGGACGACAACTTCGCCCGCAGGCTGCGCCGGCAGCTGGCCCCCTTTGACCACTGGTACCTGGCGGTGCTCGGCGTCGATCCCGAACTCCAGGGCAGGGGTTATGCCAGCCGCCTGCTCAAACCGGTGCTCGCCCGCCTCGATAGGGAAAAGATGCCCGCCTATCTGGAGACCTCCATCGAGGACTATGTCCCCATGTACGGGCACTTCGGCTTTAAGGTTATCAAGGAGGAGATGCTCCCCGGCAGCGGCGCCAAGATGTGGGTAATGTTGAGGGATAAAAAGGGGAGGGGAAAATAATGGATTTTCCACTGAAGAAATATCCGATAGTCGGTGCCTGCGGTCTTAACTGCGGCCTGTGCCCCCGATACCACACTGAGGGCACATCAAGGTGTCCCGGCTGCTGCGGGCCGGATTTCGGGCAAAAACACCCGTCGTGCGGCTTTGTCACCTGCTGCGTTAAGCAGAGAAAGCTGGAGACGTGTGCCCAGTGTACCGATTGGGTCGATTGTGAAAGACTGGCCAGGGTTCTGGAGGCGGCTAAAAGTCAGGACTCCTTTATTTCGTACAGACCGGTTCCGGCCAATCTGGCCTTTATCCGCGAAGACAGTATTGAGGAGTTCGTCAACCAGGAAAAAGAGAAACAGAAGTTCCTCAGGCACCTTATTGATAACTATGACGAGGGTCGTTCCAAGGGCTTCTACTGCACCGCCTGTCAGCTTTTACCGCTGGACAGGTTGAAGACAGCGCTGGTGAAGGCCGAAACCGAGATAGCCGAAGGCGCCGATATTAAGTACAAGGCCAGGCTGGTGAGAGCGGCGATTAATAAATTGGCTGATGCCTTAAAAATTGATTTAAAGCTGAGGAAGTGAATGACCAACCAACTGGTATTAAAAGGCATAAAAATCTTGGACTTCACCTGGGTGCTGGCCGGTCCCTATGCCACCCGCCTGCTGGCCGACTTCGGCGCCGAGGTCATCAGAGTCCAGCCCCTCCTCCCCAGCGAAGAAGGTGCCTTCGCCCGCGGCTACGACAACACCTGGAACCGCAATAAGCGGGGAATTACCCTCAACATGGCTAAACCAGAGGGCGTAGCCCTGGCCAAAAAACTGGCGGGTCTTAGCGACGCCATCGTGGAGAATTTTACCCCCCGCGTCATGGCCAACTGGAACCTTGACTACGAAAACCTGAAAAAAACAAAAGCTGACATAATAATGCTCAGCCTTTCCACGATGGGTAATACCGGCCCCCGCAGGGACTATACTGGCTTTGGCCCCACCGTCCAGGCCTTTTCTGGCCTGACTCACCTTACCTCTTATCCCGACGGCCCCCCGCTGGGCCCCGGTACGGCTTATGCCGACCATGTCGCCGCCCTGTTCGCCTGCCTGGCTCTGCTCGGCGCTTTTGAGTACCGCCGACGCACGGGCGAGGGTCGGCATATTGATATCTCCCAGGTCGAGGCGATGGCCAGTCTGCTCGGCGACGCCTTTGTTCCCTCCCAGGAGTCGGTAACCTCTGGCGTCTATCAATGCCAGGGCGATGACCGCTGGTGTGCTCTTAGCGTCTCCACCGACGAAGAGTGGCGGGGACTTAAGAAAGCTTTGGGCAATCCCCCCTGGGCCGAAGAAAAGAGGTTCGCCACTCTTACCAAACGCCTTGAGAATAAAAAGGCGCTGGATAGCTTAATAGAAGCTTGGACGCAAGGGCACAGCGCCGAGGAAGCGATGGTTGTATTACAAAAGCAGGGCGTAGCCGCCGGTGTTGTCCAGTCCGCCCGCGATTTAGCTCAGGACCCCCAGCTCAAACACCGTGGCTTCTTCGTTGAGCTTGAACACCCCGAGATGGGCAGGACCATATCCGATGCCACCCCCATCAGGCTCTCCGAAACCCCGCCCCGCTACCGCCCCGCCCCGCTCCCCGGCCAGGACAACGAATATGTCTACGGGGAATTGTTGGGTCTGAGTAAGGGTGAAATAAACAGGCTCAAAGAGCAGGGGGCAATCTAAATCGGCTGGCATTTAGGACAGAAATAGCTGCCCCGGTTGCGCACCACGATGCGCTCTAAAGGTGTGCCGCAGACGGGGCAGTTTCCCCCCCGCTGGTGCGCCACCCGGAACTGTGAATGGGCGCTGCCGGGCTCGCCACTGGGGCGGAAATAGGTGTCGGTGCTGGCACCCTTCTCGTTGATGCCGGCGCGCAGTACTTCTCCTATAGCTTTGTGTAGGCGTTTGACCTCTTCTTCCGTCAGGCTTCCCCCCGCCTTCATGGGGTGGATTTCGGCCGTAAACAGCGCTTCGTCGGCGTACATGTTGCCGATGCCGGCCACCAGGCCCTGGTCGCAGAGAAGGGCTTTTATCGGCGCTGTACGATTCTTTAGTTTCTCCGCCAGCACCTTTGGGGTAAAACTCTCCCCCAGGGCCTCGGGCCCCAGCTTGATGCCGACGCTCTTTTCATCGTCTGTCAGCCACATTATGCCGAACTTGCGTGGGTCGCGGAAATAGATGTTGGTGCCGTCATCGAGGTGGATTATCGCCCTGACGAACTTCTCGGGCTCTTTAAGCCAGAGCGAGCCCGTCATCTTGAGGTGGATAATCAACGCCTGCCCGCTGGAAAGACTAAAAATAAGATATTTCCCCCGCCGCCCCAGCCCGGTTATCTTTTGCCCGATGAGGCGGGCGCAGAACTCCTTCAAGGGCGGCTGGCGCACGATGCCTTTCCAGGAGAGGCTGACGCCGCTGATGGTGCGCCCGATAACATGGGGGGAAAGCTCGTTCTTTATCGTCTCGACCTCGGGCAGCTCAGGCATTCTTCACTCGCTTAGTATCGTATTTGTTGTATAAGACTACGGCTGGGTAGAGCAACAGCCCACCCAGGAAAAGCCCCCCCACCACGGTGCTGAACCAGTGCGCCCCCAGATATATACGCGAGGCGCCTATGGCCAGGATAATCACTATTAACAAAGCTCGAAGCAACCACATGGCTGCCGCTTTCTTAACTAGCCTCGGCGTCAGGTAGAAAATAAAGCCGCAAATGACGGTGGCCATGGCGACATGCCCGCTGGGGAAGCTGAGCCCGTGAGTTCCCACCATTATCTGCACCAGCTCGGCGTCGGGGCGGGGGCGGCTGATTATTAGCTTTAAGAGCCAAGCGATAAGTCCCGCGGCGCCGGTGGCTGAGGCGATAAAGATAAGGGCTAGCCTCCGGCCCGACAGCCAAAACCCGAGGCTAACCAGCACCGCCAGGCCAACGGCGTAGGGGGCGAAACGCATTATCGGCTTGAACCAGGCGCTATTTATACCCTGCAGCCATTGGCTGATGCTAACGTCCCCGGGGAAATAGTCATAACGGTTGGCGAAATAACAGAGCACCCCGAAAAGAAGGATAAAAAGGGCGTAGATGCCGATAGAGAGCCTGCTCATATGCCCCTATTCCATCTCCCCCCAGTTGGGGCCGCTCTTGACGGCGGCTTTTAAGGGCACGCTCAGCTCGATTGCCGAGGTCATCAGCTCGGGGACGATTTCTTTCATTTCCCCAACCTCGGCCTGGGGCACCTCAAAGATAAGCTCGTCGTGCACCTGCAGGAGCATCTGGCTCTTTAAATTACGCTTTTCTATCTCCCGCTCCAGGTTAATCATGGCCACCTTGATGATGTCGGCTGAGGTGCCCTGCACGGGCATATTGATGGCCATCCTCTCGGCGGCTTCCCGCACCTGGCGGTTCTGGGCGTTGATTTCGGGGATGGCCCGCCGCCGCCCCAGTATTGTCTGCACATAGCCCGTCTTGCGGGCTTCTTCCTTGGTCGACTCCAGGTATTTTTTAACTCCGGGGTATTTCTCGAAATAGGCGGCGATGAACTGGGCGGCTTCCTCCCGCGATAGGCCCGTCGCCTGCTCTAGCCCGTATTCGCTCATGCCGTAGATAACGCCGAAGTTCACCGTCTTGGCCACCCGCCGCATCTCCGCGGTAACTTTAGACGGCGCCACCCCGAAGACCTGGGCGGCGGTGGCGCTATGAATATCCTCGTCGTGGCGGAAGGCGCTGGTTAAGCTCTTGTCCTGCGATAGATGGGCCAATGCGCGCAAGTCAATCTGCGAATAATCAGCCGAAAGCAACTGTGACCCCTCCGGGGCGATGAAGGCCCTTCTTACCTCTTTACCCAGCTCCCCCCGCACGGGTATATTCTGCAGATTGGGCTCGCTGGATGAAAGCCTCCCCGTGGTGGTCCGCGTCTGGTTGAAGCTGGTGTGCAGCCGCCCCGTTTTCTGGTTGATTAAGTCGGGCAGGGCGTCGATATAGGTCGACTTTATCTTGCTCAGCTGGCGGTAGTCCAGTATTAATTCTATTATGGGGTGGACGCCGAGCAGCTCCTCCAGCACCGACGCCCCCGTGGAATAGCCCCCCTTGGTCTTGCGGGCGGGCGTCAACCCCAGCTCCTCGAAGAGGACCTGGCTCAACTGCTGCGGCGAGTTGATGTTGAACTGGTGGCCAACGTTATCGTAAATCTCCTTCTCCACCCGGTTCAACTGCTCGCCCAGCCGCTCCGACATCTCTTTGAGCAGCCCGCCGTCCAGGGCGACCCCGTTCCTCTCCATGTGCAGCAGCACCGGCACCAGGGGCAGCTCGACCTCGGCAAAAAGTTTCCAGAGATTTTGCTGGTGAAGCTCCGGCTCAAATATTTCCGTCAGCCGGAAGGTCATGTCGGCGTCGGCGCAGGCGTAGTCGGCGGCGCGGGCAATTTCCACCTGGGACATGGGGATAGTCTTTTTTCCCGTTCCGATAAGCTCACTTATAGGCGTCATCTCCACCGCCAGCCGCCCGAAGGCGAGGGCTTTCAGGCCCATCGATTTTTCCCCCAGAAGATAGGCGGCGACCATGGAGTCAAAGCTCAGGTTGTTTACCGTGATGCCGTATTGGGCCAGCACCGCCATGTCGTACTTGCCGTTGTGCGCCAGCTTGCCCAAGCTTTTATCCTCCATAATCGGCTTGAGTTTGGCGATAACCTCCTCCAGGGGCAGCTGCGCTATCGTATCCAGCCCCACGTGCCCCACCGGTATGTAGTATGCCTCCCCCGCTGCCGCCGAAAGCGATATCCCCACCAGAGAAGCCGACATCGGGTCGAGCCCCGTGGTCTCGGTGTCGAAGGCGAAGGTCTTGGCCGCCGTCAGGCGCTTAATTAATTTATCCAGCTCGGCGGCGCTGTTGACGACCTTGTAGTCCCCTTGCGGCGGCTTGGCCTCCACGGTTGGTGCTCCCTCCACCTGAGGCAGCTTGGGCAGCAGGCTGGCGAATTCAAGCTCGCGGAAGAGCTCGGTAACCTTGTTGCGGCCGTACTGGCTCACCCGGCAGTCGTCGAGCTTTAATTTAACCGGCATCTGGGTAACTATAGTGGCTAGCTCTTTGCTCTGGCGGGCGACGGCTTCATTCTCCTTGAGCAGAGCCTGTAGCTTGGCCGGCTCTACCTTATCAATATGCTTGTAGATGCCCTCGACGGAGCCGAACTGCTCGATGAGCTTTACCGCCGTCTTGGCGCCGACTCCCGAAACACCGGGTATATTATCCGAGGGGTCGCCCACCAGCCCCTTGAGGTCGGCAATCTGCTCCGGGGTCACGCCGTACTTCTCTTTTACCGCCGCCTCGTCGAAGAGCATGGTATCGCTGAAGGCCCTTCGCGGCTTGGGGTAGAGCACCTTCACTTTTGGAGATACCAGCTGCATGGCGTCGGCGTCGCCGGTAACGATGATGGTCTCGACATCTTTGCCGCTGGCCTGGTGGCTCAGGGTTCCCAGCAGGTCGTCGGCTTCATAGCCCTCCATCTCGAAGATGGGGATGTTAAAGGCCTCCACCAGCTCCCTCACCCGCCCCAGCTGCCCCACCAGCTCCTCCGGGGTCTCGGGGCGGTGTATCTTGTACTGGTCGAAGAGCTTGTGGCGGAAGGTAGGCCCCTTCATGTCGAAGGCGATGGCGTAGTGGCTGGGCTTCAATTCGTTGATTACCTTGAGCAGCATCTGGGCGAAGCCGTAAACGGCCCCGACCATCTCGCCGCTCTTGCGCAACGTTAGCGGGGGCAGGGCGTGGAAGGCGCGGTGGAGCAGGGCGTTGCCGTCGAATAATACCAGAAGCGGCTTATCCATAAGTCTATTATAGCAGAGGGTGGCGGATATTGGTTAGCTAGGTTTGGTTATGGGTGGGATCTAGTCCGGTGACCAAGGCAGCGCTTCCACTTCGATAGGGGTTATCTGGTAGCTGTAGCCCCCTACATGCCCGTAGGCTTCGCCGTATTCGAACTTCCCTTCTACCCGTATCTTGCCGAAGATTTCGGTCGAGCCCATCGCCGACTGTTGATAAAGGCTGTCGAAGACGACTTCGGCTATGGTGCCTTCAATCCATATCATTCTGCCGGTGGGTACCAGATGCCCCTCGGCCAGCCCCGAATATTCCAGCCCCTCGGCCAGCACGCTGACCTCGAAGGCGCCGAAGTAGAATCCTTCCAGGATAACGTCCTTTCCGTCGTAGTGCTCGGGCTCGGCGAAGAGCTCTTCCAGGGAGACTTCCTGAGCAGCGTGGCATCCCCCCAGCCCAGCCCCGCCGACCATTATAGCCACCAGCGCCACTATTAGAAGGCTCTTTAAGGGCATGGCTTTGTCCACCCCTTACCCCTATTATTAGGAGGGGCTTTAATCAACGGCAATCATCACGTTGGAGGCTTTGATGACGGCGTAGACCTTCTTGCCCTCGGCAAGCCCCAGCCTGTCGGCGGAGGCTTTGGTGATGACTGATACTATCTCGTTGCCCCCCGCCAGCGCCACCGTCACCTCGGTGTTGATGGCCCCGGGCTTGACCTCTTTTACCTTCCCCTTGAGCACGTTGCGGGCGCTTATTTTCATCTGGCACCTCCCCGATTATTTCGTTTCCTCCTCCTCTATCTTCTCCACCTCGATGGTGCACTCGGTGACCAATGCGGCGAAAGCCCCCAACGCCGCCAGCAGGGGCGCCACCATGATGGTCACCGCTGCCGCGGGCGCCCCCACCGATAGCGGAATCTCGAGCACCGTCCTTTTATCGTGAATAATGCGCACCCTTCTGATGTTGCCCTCGTGGATGAGCTGCTTGACCTTCTCGACTACCTTATCCCCGTCGATGGTGAATTTTTCCGTTTTGGCCATAGTTTTAACCTCCTGAGGGCATATTAGGCGGTGGGGAATAAGGTGTCAAGCCATTATTGAATATTTCTTTTTTCGTGATATACTTGAGTTCATGAAGGGCAAAGACCTGCTATCCATAACCGATCTTGAGGCTGAGGACATCCGCCTGCTGATAGCCGATGCCGTAAGCCTCAAGGCACAGGGCTGGCTCGACATGCTCAGTGGCAAGTCGCTGGCGATAATGTTCGAAAAGCCCTCGCTCAGGACACGCGTCAGCTTCGAGCTGGCCATGCGCCAGCTGGGAGGGGAGGCTATTTATCTCTCTCCGGCCGAGGTTGGGCTGGGGGGTAGGGAATCGGTGCCCGACGTGGCGCGCGTGCTCAGTCGCTATGTGGATGCCATCACTGCCCGCACCTTCTCCCACCAGACACTGGAGGGGCTGGCCGAATACTCGGCGGTGCCGGTGATAAACGCCCTCTCCGACTGGGAACACCCCTGCCAGGCTCTGGCCGACCTGCTCACCATTACCGAGAAAAAGGGCGAACTCCAGGGCCTGACGCTGGCTTTTGTCGGCGACGGCAACAACGTGGCGCGCAGCCTCATACTGGCGGCTTCGCTCAGCGGGATGAATTTCCGTATTGCCTCTCCCGCCGGCTATGCCATTGACGAAGAGACGCTGAACCTGGCGCGGAGCAATTCTGCCGACGGAGTGCTCTGTACCGACGAGCCGCGGCTGGCGGTGGAAGGGGCTGATATCGTCTATACTGATGTCTGGGCCAGCATGGGGCAGGAGGACGAGGCTAAAAAGAGGCGCAAAGCTTTCGCCGGATACCAGGTGGATGCCGCCTTATTCTCTTTAGCTAAACCAGACGCCATCTTCATGCACGACCTGCCCGCTCACCGCGGCGAGGAAGTAACCGACGAGGTTATCGACGGCGCGCGCTCGGTGGTCTTCGACCAGGCGGAGAACAGGTTGCACGCCCAGAAGGCGCTGCTGGCAGCGATACTGGGCGGTCTGGAGATTCCGCTGGCGGGCTATTATCGTTAGGGGTAAAAAGGGGGCAGCTATGTACGTACTATCGACAATAATAAGATGGGGCTGGTGCCCGATTCTAATCACCGCCTTGGCCATTATCGGCCGTAACTACGAATGGCCGCTCTGGCTCCTGGCGGTGGTGCTGGTGGTAATCCTTATTATCGGCTTAGCCGTGGCTATCAGCACGGCCCGGGAAAGGGCGGTGGAACGCGCCTCGATGCGGCTCAAGCAGCTGGTGGGGTACTTTAACCGCCGCTTCACCGGCGATTCCTCGCTTTCTATCTTCGCTATTATCCGCAGCCTGCTTACCAGCGATAACGCCCGGGTCTGGGGCTGGGCGCGGGAGACCGAGGTGGCGCAGCGCATCTTCAATACCTGGTGCGACAGCTTCACCGATAGGGTGGAAAGCGATATCAGGACGCGGCGCTTTATCCTCTACCTGCGCACCTACCAGAGCGAGCTCTGGCTGATAAACAGCCACTACAACGAATTCATGGAGCAGTTTTACGAGGTGGCGCAGAGCATGGAGCTGCCCTCGGAGCTTATCGATCAGTACAATAGGCTGGTGGAAGAATATAACGCCTTCATTCAACAGTTCCGGGATAACATCGCCGAGCTGAGGCGGGTGGCTAGAACCGAGATTGAGCCCCCCAGCGTCAAGTTTGCTAAAGCAATTCCCGGGACGAAGCCCCCCGTCCCGCAACCCCCCGAATAGCTCGTAGTACCCCCTTAAAGAGAGTCGTATGAAAGCGAAAATCTCTTATTTGATGGCCATTGTCCTAGCATTATCTATCGCCCTGGCGTCGTGCGACACTCCCGGCGGTGGAGAAGTGCCCATTTGTAACCCGGAAGATGAAGCCCAGGCGCCCACCCAGGAGGAAAACGAGGCGCTCTGGGAGGAGCAGGGGCTCTGGTACGCCACCACCCTGGAGGAGGCGTCGGGGGTGGCCGACTTTACCTTGGTTAGCCCCGGGTTCATCCCCGAAGACTTCTGTCGCGGCCTGTACATCGATGTGCACGACCACTGCGCCGGGCTTCCCGAAGATATTAATTGCGGACTCCCCATACAGGTTACCCAGTTTTGGGGTTGGCTTGAGGACGAGGCCCTCGAACCTAGCCAGCGCGCCATTTTAATGCTCGTCCAGTCGTCGGGCAGTATGGGTACGGGTGATTTACCGACCGAGGTCGGCGACTATCCCGCCACGATAGATTATGTGGGGAGTGAGTCCGACCCTCCCATTATAGTGACGTTACATTGGGAAATTGACGGTATGTATTTCAGACTGGTCGGGACGATTAACGGTCCCATCACCGAAGAACTGATATACGAAATAGCCGCCTCGGTGGAGGTCGACTAAGGGATTATGCCTAAACCGATCGTAGCCATTGTCGGGCGGCAGAACGTGGGCAAGTCCACGCTCTTAAACCGCCTGGCGGGCAAGAGAATAGCCATCGTGGCTGATATGCCCGGCACCACCCGTGACCGCGTCTTCGCCGATATCGCCTGGCAGGATACGAGTTTCACGCTGGTCGATACCGGAGGGCTGGAGGTGCGCCCCAGCTCCACCATCGCTCAGGGGGTCAAGGAACAGGTGCAAGTCGCCGTCGCCGAGGCTGACGTCATTATCTTCCTCGTCGATAGCGAGGCGGGCGTGGTGCCCGCCGACCTGGAGATTGCTCAGATGCTGCGCCGTTCTGATAAGCCCGTAATACTGGCGGCCAATAAGTCGGATAACCCCAAACGGGAGAGCGAAGCCGTCGAGTTCTACGAAATGGGGCTGGGTGAGCCGCTGGCTATCTCCGCCTATCACGGGCGGGGCACCGCTGAGCTCTTGGACAGGGTCGGCGCTCTCCTCCCCACCCCTCGGGAGCCCGAAACAGGCGCCGAGATTATGAAGCTGGCCATCGTGGGAAGGCCTAACGTGGGTAAATCGACGCTGCTCAACAGCCTGCTCGGTGAAGAGCGAGCTATCGTCGATAAAACCCCCGGAACCACCCACGATGCCATCAATACCCTACTTGACTTTGGGGGTCAAAATGTGATAGTTATTGATACCGCTGGAATTCGGCGACGGGGCCGGTGGGGGAAGGGAGTGGAGCGTTACAGCGTAATCAGGGCCCTGAGGGCCATTGATGAAGCCGATGTCGTGCTACTCGTCCTTGACGCTACCGAGCTGCTAACCTCTCAGGACGAGCATATTGCTGGTTATATCCAGCAGGCGGCTAAGGGGGTTATACTAGTCGTCAATAAGTGGGACCTGGCGGTAAACCAAAATATGGTTGAAAGTAATAAATATATAAGAAAAAAGCTCAAGTTCATGAGCTATGCGCCTGTGGTCTACACCTCGGCTAAATTAGGTCAGGGTGTGGATAAGGTTATGCCTGAGGCGTTCGAGGTCTATCAGGAAAGGCAGAAAAGAATGCCCACCACCGAGGTCAACAGCGTGGTGCAGCGGGCGGTGGCAGCACATACCCTGCCCCGAAAGGGCAAAAAACAGCTCAAGATTCTCTACGCCACCCAGGCTGAGATCAACCCCCCCACCTTCGTCTTCTTCGTCAACGACCCCAGGCTCATCCACTTCTCCTACCAACACTACCTAGAAAACAAACTGCGCCAGTCCTTCGGCTTCGCCGGCACACCCTTACGCTTCGTCTTCAAGACCCGAGGTGAGCAATGACAATTATAATCGTCAAGCTCGTAGCGGTAGTGGTCATCGGTTACCTGCTGGGCTCCATTCCCGTAGGCTATCTCTTGCTTCGGCGACATGCCAAGGTGGATGTCAGGGCTTACGGTAGCGGCAAGACGGGAGCAGCCAACGTCCTGCGTACGGCGGGGCGTAAGTGGGGAGCGCTGGTAGCCTCTCTGGATATATGCAAGGGGGCGCTGGCGGTGGTCATTGCTGGCTTCATCTTCAGCAGCGAGTACCTCCTCGTCGGCGACTCCGGGCTCTGGTGGTTACTAACCAGCGCCCAGGTCTTGGCGGCGCTGGCGGCGGTAGTCGGTCACATCTGGTCACCGTTCCTTAAATTCAAAGGTGGCCGCGGCGTAGCCACATTCTTCGGCGGTTTGGTTGCCCTCTGTCCGGTGGCGGCGCTATTCGGCGGCGAGGTCTTGATTATCGGTGCGGGACTTACCCGATTCGTCTCGCTGGGCTCCATTGCCGGGGCAGTGGGCAGCTACGCCATATTAGTCCCGCTGACCATTCTCAACAACTTCCCCGTAGAATATCTTTTCTACGCCCTGGTGGGCGCGGTGATAATCTTTGTCATGCACCGCGATAACATCCGCCGCCTGCTATCGGGCAAAGAGCGCAAGCTAGGCGAGAAGGCTGAGGAGGCGAATTTACCTCCCCCCGACGCCACCAAGGGGGCAAAATAGGGCATGGCCGGGGTTGCCATAATAGGTACCACCACCTGGGGGGTGACCCTGGGGGTGGTACTGGCACGTAATGGGATAGACGTCAGGCTCTGGGCGCGCACCGAGCGAGAAAGCACCCAGCTAAAAAACGCCCAGCATCACGCCGACGCCCTCTCCGCTATCACCCTTCCCCCCAAGCTCTCAATTACCACCTCGTTGCCCGAAGCCCTGGACGGCGCCGACGCCGTCATTCTAGCCGTCCCCTCCCAGAGGATGCGCGACAACATCAAAACTGTCGCCAGCTATCTTAAGAGCTCCATGCTGGTGGTGAGCGCGGCCAAGGGCCTGGAGATTGACAGCAACAAACGGATGTCCCAGGTCATCGCCGACGAGATAAGCCCCAGCTTCTGGCCCAATATCTGCGTTCATTCCGGCCCCAATCTTTCCGCCGAGATTCTTCAGGGCTTACCCGCGGTGGCGGTGGTGGCGGCCTGGAACGAGCTTATCGCTAGGAAGGCGCAAAAGCTGCTCAACACCCCCAGCATCTGTCTCTACACCAACAGCGATGTCATCGGTGTCGAGCTGGGCGGTGCCCTCAAGAATATTATTGCTTTAGGCGCGGGCATCGCCGACGGTCTGGGCTACGGCGACAACGCCAAGGCGGCGCTAATCACCCGCGGGCTTACCGAGATAACGGCGCTGGGCGTTGCCCTGGGCGCTAATCCCCTCACCTTTTCCGGGCTGACGGGCTTAGGTGACCTCATCGCCACCTGCTCCAGCCCCTTAAGCCGCAACCACTACGTTGGTGTGGAGTTGACCAAGGGGCGCCAGCTGCAGGAAATAATCAAATCGATGAGCGGCGTGGCTGAGGGGGTAGGCACCACCATCGTCGCCCACAATCTGGCTAAGCAGTTAGAGCTGGAGATGCCCGTCACCGAGAAGATTTACAAGGTGCTCTATGAGGGGCTTGACCCCAAAAAGGCGTCGCTGGAGCTGATGGAAGCCGAAGCCAGGCACGAGCTGATGGGTCGGCGCTGGCGGCTGTTCTCGCTCTTCCGCCACTAATGTTCTAGTATTCTGGCCGGGAAAATCCCCGCCACTTCTTGGGCTTGGGCATGTTGTTCGGGCTCAAGCTTTCTTCCAGCTCTCTGAGCAGTTGTTTCTGCTTGGCGTTGAGCGAATCGGGTGTGGCCACGAAAAGCGTCACCAGCAGGTCGCCGTGCCCCCCGCCCCGCAGGTGGGCGACGCCCCTGCCCTTGAGCTTAAAGACCTCCCCCGTCTGGCTGCCGGCGGGAATCTTGAGCTTGGCGTTACCGTCCAGCGTGGGCACCTCAACCTCGGTGCCCAAGGCCGCTTGGGCGAAATTAATGGGCAGCTCGTAGAGCAGGTCATCGCGGTAGCGGCTGAAGAACTCGTGCTCCTTAACCGATAGGGCGATGTAAAGGTCGCCCGCGGCTCCGCCCCTCGTCCCCGCCTCCCCCTCGCCCTTGAGGCGTATCTGGGAGCCGTTATCCACCCCCGCGGGTACTTTGACCTCAATCTTGCGCTTGTGCCTCTCCTTGCCGCTGCCACGGCAGCGGGGGCAGGGGTCGGTGATAATCTGTCCCTGGCCGCGGCACTGGGGGCAGGTGGCGGTCTGGGCAAAGCGCCCGAAGATGCTCTGGTGGACGCGGCGCACCTGTCCGCTGCCGTTGCAGTTGGGGCATCGGCTGGGCTGGCTGCCCGGTTGGCTGCCCGTGCCCTGGCACGTCTGGCAGTTCTCGGTGCGCGCTATGGCTACCTTCTTCTCGCAGCCCAGGGCGGCTTCCTCGAAGGTGATGGTTATTTCGTAGCGCAGGTCGGCGCCCCGCTGCGAGGTCTGGCGGCTGGCGGCAGCGCCCCCGCCGAAGAAGGCGTTGAATATTTCGCCGAAGCCGCCGAAGTCAAAGCCCTCGAAGCCCTGCCCGAAGAGCCCCTCGGCGCCGCTGTGCCCGTAGCGGTCGTAGGCAGCTCGCTTATCGGGGTCGCAGAGTACCTGGTAGGCTTCGTTGACCTCCTTGAACCTCTCCCCGGCTAGGTCGTCGTGGTTGTGGTCGGGGTGGTACTTGAAGGCGAGCCGGCGGAAGGCCCTCTTTATCTCTTCGTCGGTGGCGTCCCGGTCAACGCCGAGGACTTCGTAGTAATCGCGCTTGTTTGGCATATAATCTGGCTTTCCCCCTCTAAGTCTTAGCCCCGGGCTTTCTTAATTGCCTGGCATAAGGCTTCGGCTTTTCGCGACGAGATGACAAAGGTCTGGTCGATAGTCTCCAGCTTTATCGCCTCGTTGATAAAAGCCTGGGTAAGGGCAAAGGTGCCGTCGCCGCCTTTCCTGATGCCCCACCCCCCGTAGTTCTTCACCGGGTGTTCCATCTTGTGCGGCTCGCAGTCCTGTATCTTGGCGACTTCGATAACTTTGCGGTAGATAAAACCGAACCTTACCACCAGCTCGTCTTTAAACAACTGCACCCTCATCTGGAAGAAGCCGATGATGATAGCCAAGGTCAAGGCGATATAGATGGCGAAGAGCCACCACCACCCCCCGAAGATAATTCCCGGTACCAGCCCGAGGGCTAACGCCCATAGCGCGATACCGACTATGAGCAGTGTATTTGCCCCCAGCCGTTCTTCATAGATTGGCGTCGATGGCATTTTCTCCTCCTATATCTTACACTCTTTTTCGACCAGCTCCATCAGGGGCTGGTAGTTACCCTGGGCTACTTTGCGGGTAACGTTGATGCCGTGTGACTTTAGCCACTGCCAGTGCTCCTGGAAGCGAAAACGTGAATTAACCACATGTCCGCGCATACCGAGGTTAGTAGCTGTCGTCTTGCCGCAGACCTGACACTTGTAAGCCATGATTTACCCCCTTTTCCTCCTCGTTTTATACTTCTTTAAACTCACCCTCCACGGTGCCTTCGTCCTCCCCCTCTCCCCCCTCACCGCCTTCTCCCTTATCGGGGGGCTGTTCACCGGGTGGTGGTTGCTGTTGCTGACCGTAGACGGTGGAGCCGACCTTCTGCATGGTCTCGTTCAGCTCCTGCGCCGCCTTGTTGATGGCTTCTATATCCGTTCCCTGCAGGGCGTCCTTTACCGCCTTAACCTTTGCCTCCACCTCTTTATTAAGGTCGTCGGGTATCTTGTCCTTGTTGTCGCGCAGGGTCTTCTCGGCGGTGTAGGCCAGGTTATCGGCCATGTTGCGGGCTTCGATTTCCTGGCGCTGCTTGGCGTCCTCGGCAGCGTGCGCCTCGGCGTCCTTCTGCATCTTATCCACTTCCTCTTTGGAAAGCCCGCTAGAAGCGGTGATGGTTATCTTCTGCTCCTTGCCGGTGCCCTTGTCGCGGGCTTTGACGTTAAGGATGCCGTTGGCGTCGATGTCAAAGCTGACCTCGATCTGGGGCATGCCCCGGGGAGAGGGCAGGATGCCGTCGAGCATAAATCGCCCCAGCGTCCTGTTGTCGGCCGCTATCGGTCTCTCCCCCTGTAAGACGTGAATCTCGACGCTGGGCTGGTTGTCGGCCGCCGTACTGAAAATCTGGCTCTTTGATGTCGGGATGGTGGTGTTGCGCGGTATCAGCGGCGTGGCCACCCGGCCCAGGGTCTCGATACCCAGCGTCAGCGGGGTAACGTCGAGCAAGAGAACGTCTTTAACATCCCCTTTAAGCACCCCGGCCTGGATAGCTGCCCCCACCGCCACCACCTCATCGGGGTTGACCCCTTTATGCGGCTCCTTGCTGAAGAACTGTTTAACCTTCTCGATGACCAGCGGCGTCCTCGTCTGACCGCCCACCAGGACCACCTCGTCAATCTGGGCGGCTTTCTTCTCGGCGTCGGCCAGCGCCTGCTTGCAGGGCTCGATGCTCTTTTCCACCAGGTCGCCCACTAGCTGCTCCAGCTTGGCGCGCGTCAGGGTGATATTAAGGTGCTTGGGCCCGCTAGCGTCGGCGGTAACGAAGGGCAGGTTGACCTCGGTCTGCTGGACGGAGGAAAGCTCGCTTTTAGCCTTTTCGGCGGCTTCCTTTAAACGCTGCAGCGCCATCTTGTCCTGTTTGAGGTCGATGCCTTGGTCCTTCTTAAACTCGTCGCAGAGCCAGTCCATAACCCTCTGGTCGAAGTCGTCGCCCCCCAGGTGGGTATCGCCGTTGGTCGACTTGACCTGGAAGGTGCCTTCGCCCAGCTCCAGGATGGAAATATCAAAGGTGCCCCCGCCGAGGTCGTAAACGGCGATGGTCTCGTCCTTTTTCTTATCCAGCCCGTAGGCCAGCGAGGCCGCCGTGGGCTCGTTGATGATGCGTAGCACGTTAAGCCCGGCTATCTTGCCCGCGTCCTTGGTCGCCTGACGCTGGCTGTCGTTGAAATAGGCGGGCACGGTGATGACCGCCTCGGTAACCTTCTCGCCGAGGTAGGTTTCGGCGTCCGTCTTGAGCTTCTGCAGAATCATGGCCGAGATTTCGGGCGGGCTGTATTCCTTGTCGCCCATCTTAACCCAGGCGTCGCCGTTAGCCGCCTTGACTATCTTATAGGGCAGTAGTTTGCGGTCGTACTCTACGGTGGGCTCATCGAACTTGCGCCCCATCAGCCGCTTGATGCTGAATATAGTATTATCGGGGTTGGTGATGGCCTGCCGTTTGGCCACCTGTCCCACCAGGCGCTCGCCGGTCTTACTTATAGCCACCACCGAAGGCGTGATGCGCCCCCCTTCGGCGTTAGGTATGACCTTGGGCTCCCCCGCCTCCATAACCGCCACCGCAGAAAAAGTGGTGCCTAAATCAATACCTATAACCTTACCCATCTTTTATGCCTCCTCTTCTCCGTTGCCCACTACCACCATAGTGGGGCGGATTACTCTGTCGTTTAGCTTATATCCCTTTTGCACTTCCTCGATAACGATTCCTTCCTTGCCTTTGTCCTGCCTCACCGCTTCGTGGAGGTTGGGGTCGAAGGGCTCGCCCAGCGCCTTAATCGGGGCCAGCCCCTGCGCCTCCAGGCTCGCCCAGAGCTTGCGCTCGATGAGCTTGATGCCGTCCACCCAGCTCAACTTATCCAGTCGCGGCGGGATGGAGACAAAGGCTCGCTCAAAATCGTCTAGTACCGGCAGCAGGCTGATCATAAGCAAGGAGTTGGAGAACTGGGCCAAATCTTCTTTCTCCTGCTCGTTGCGCCGCTTATAGTTTATAAAATCGGCCTGGGCCCGCTGCCAACCAGCCAGGTTGGCTTCGGCTTTAGCTTGCATCTCGCCCAGCAGTTTTTTTAAAGTATCAATATCCTCGATATCGCTGAAATCAACCTTGGCTTTTGCCTTCTTCTCCGGCTTAACCTTACTATTATTTTTATTCTCTTCCACGGGCTCTCGTGGCATCATTATTTAACTCCTTTTCCCGTATAGCTCGGCGACCAGCCGGTTCAAGACCGAGGACAGGTAGCCCACAGTGGAGATAGTGCGGGCGTAGGGCATGCGCGTTGGCCCCACCACCCCCATAATGCCCACCGCTTCTTCGGGCAGCCCGTACTGGCTGATGACCACGCTGCAGTCCTGGATGGCTTTCGCCTTATTCTCCTTGCCGATAATTACCTGCACCCCTTCTCCCCCCAGCCCCTCGGGGGCAACGCTCTGGAGCAAGTTGCGGCCCTCGACCAGTTCCATAAGGGCTAGCCCCCGCTTACTCTGGCGGAACTCAGGCTGGTTGAGGATAAAGTGCAGCCCGTCGAGGCGGGACTGTTCGAACTCGTGCTCGTCCTCGGCCTGCATTATCTTGAGCAGGCAGTCGGCTACCTGTTTCTCGGCGGCGGAAAGCTTGAGCTTCTTGGCCGAAATCTTGGCTCGGCTTAAGCCCGTATAGGCCTTGTTGAGCTTATTGGCTATCTTGGTCAACTCTGGCTGGCTTATAGCCTTGTCGAAGGTTATCAGCTGCTGCTTGAGCCGGGCACCTTGGAGAACTAGGACGACCAGCGCCAGCGACTCCCTCAGGGCGACCAGTTCTAAATGCTTGAACTGGCATTTTGCCGTCTTGGGCATGGCCACGATGGCCACGTTCTGTACCAGCTGGGCGGTCAGCGTCGCCGCCAGGCTCAACCACTCCTCCATCTCCCTTTCTACCTGGTGGAAGAGGTGGCTGATCAAAAACTGCTCGGCTAAGGGCAGCTCAATGTCGCTTAAGGTCTCCACGTAGAAGCGGTAGCCCTTGTCTGAGGGGATACTCCCCGCGGAAGGGTGGGGGCGGATAATATAGCCCTCCTGCTCCAGGTGCGCCATCTCGTTGCGGATGGTGGCCGGGCTTACCGCCAGCTCGTAGTCGTTGATGATGCTCTGCGAGGGCACCGGCACCGCCCGCGTGATATACTGGCCCACTATTGATTTTAGTATGGTTTCGCTTCTAGGTGATAGCACCTTTAGCCTCCCTATTCTTGAGTTAGCAGTCTAAGGGTTAGACTGCTAATCATATCTAAATTACCACTTTAGAGGCTGATTGTCAATAGCTAATAGGATTTGAACCCCAGCCCTGGCTATGGTATATTTAGGGCAATGGATATCACCTGGCTCGGCCATTCCTGCTTCAAGCTCAGGGGCAGCCATGCCACCGTCATCACCGACCCCTACTCACCGGAAATTGGTTACTCTATGGGCAAGGCAACCGCCCGCATTGTCACCATTTCCCATCAACACCCTGGCCACTCCTATGCTCAGGGCGTCGGCGGCGAGCCCAAGGTGGTGGAACGCCCCGGTGAATACGAAATCGGCGGCGTGCTCATTATCGGCATCGCCACCTTCCATGACAAAGAAGGGGGCAAGAAGCGGGGCAAAAACACCGTCTACCTGCTGGAGATAGACGAGCTCTCGATATGTCACCTCGGCGACCTGGGGCACGTCCTTACTGGTGGACAGGTCGAGGAGATAGACGATGTCGACGTGCTGTTGCTCCCCGTGGGCGGAGTGGCTACCATAAACGCTTCTACCGCCGCCGAGGTGGTGCGGCAGATCGAGCCTAAAGTAGTCATCCCCATGCACTACAAGACGCCGTCGCTCAAGATGGAACTGGACCCCGTGGAAAAATTCCTCAAAGAGATCGGCGCCAAGCAAGTCGAGCCTTTAGCCAAGTTCTCCGTTTCCAAGTCAAGCCTGCCCCCCACCACCCAGGTCGTCCTCCTCGACTACCCGCATTAAATTTGCTACAGCTTCGAGACCTTAATCACCAGCACGATCATCACGATGACCATGGCTATCATGGTCAGCAGGAAGACCAGCAGCACGATGCCGCCCACGGGTAGCAGCCATTCTGACCACTCCGTCCATTCCGGGTCTTCGGGCTCGGTCACCTCGGCTACCGTGCCGGTCGGGGGAGAAGGCTCAGGCTCGGTGCTGAAGGCGCTGACGGCGCTCCAGGCGCTGCAGCTATCGGCACTTATCGCTCTGACTTTCCAGTAGT
>CAZRIU010000005.1:15422-21919 GCA_964600245.1 uncultured Dehalococcoidales bacterium | reverse complement strand
CTGTTGGCAATCCTGTTTGCCCCTCCCCGCCCCAGGTTTTTCTTCCCACCCAATACCCACCCTATAGGGGTGGTGCCCCTTTTACCCCCTTATTGGGGGTTTTAAAGGGGGCAAAGCCCCCTTTTTCATTAAAGGGCGGCGGGTGGGAAAAGATAAAAAACGGAGGTGGGGTGGAATATAGCTAAATGGGGCTTTGACCACTAGATTTACTGTGGTAGAATTTAGTTGTGAACATAAGCAACAAAATCGCCCGCCTCACCGACGACATCAGGAACGATAAGACTCAGGGCGCCAGCCAGCTGGCCCGGCAGGCGGTGGCGGTACTGAAGGTCGCCGCTGAGCAAAGCCAGGCAGACAGTGCCGAGTATTTCCTAGAGGAACTGAAGGGGGTGGGGGAGGGGTTGATGGCGGCCCGTCCGGCGATGGCGCCCATTTTTAATATCGTCAACCGCTACCTGAGCGCCCTGTCCGAGGGCTCCCCCGACCAGGGGGTGGGTTACCTCAAGGGCTTGGCGGTGAGCAAGGCTGACGAGCTGGCCCGCGTCTCGCTGCAGGCTATCGCTGAGATTACCAGCTGCGGCCTGGGGCTGATTGCCGAAAGCGATAAGATAATGACCCACAGCTATAGCTCGACGGTGATGGCGGTCTTGGAGGGAACATCCGCCGAGGGCAAGCGTATCGAGGTCATTACCACCCGTTCCGGTGCGGGAGGCACCGGCCAGAAAATCGCTCAAGAGCTGGGCCGCCGGGGCATGAAAGTCACCTTCATCGATGACACGGCGGTGGGGCTTTATGTTTCTTCGGTAAATAAGGTTATGGTCGGCGCCGACCGGGTTTGCGCCGATGGCACTATCGTTAACGGCGTCGGCACCTACCCGCTGGCGCTGGCGGCGCAAAAAGCCGCCGTCCCCTTCTATGTTTTTTGCGAGACGCTCAAGTTCGACCACAGGATGAGAAGCGACGAGGTCGACCTTGAGGAGAAAGAGCCCTCCGAGGTTATCGGTCGAGGCAAGCTACCTTCGCAGGTCAGCGTCAAAAACCCCTACTTCGACCTTACCCCACTGGAGCTGGTGACGGGTATAGTCACCGAAAACGGGCTGCTGGCGCCGGAAGGGGTCACCGGTTATATAAGACGACTACTCTCCTCTAAGCTCGCTTAACTTCGGGGAATCGGGCCAGAAACCAACGATATACATCTCCCCGTCTATCTCTTCGAAGTAGATGCTGAAGGTGACGCCATCGGGCTCCTCGCTGAAATCAGCCTTATAGTCAACAACGGTATAGCCTTTTTCGTTTTCCGCCCTCAAGAATTCCTTGTCGATATAGTCGCCGATGACGTCCTTTGTTTGCTGGCAGATTACATCGAATTCAGCCTCGGTTATGGCACTTTGAATTTCGGGGCTGAAGAGTGCCATGTGCGCCGCGTAATCACAGGCGCTCAGGCTCTGCAGGGCGCTCTCCGCTATCTCGTTGGCGTAATCCGGCTCCGACATTGGGCCACAGGAAACTAAGCCGGCGATAACTATGAGCAGGGTGAGCAACCCGCAGGCCGCCCTAACTATTGGCTTCGACATCTCTTACTCCTTCTATAATACCCGCGACAGCGCCTCCTTGAGCTTGGGTACGGTCTGGTAGTTGACTATATCTTCAGGTTTTATCCACCTCGCCTCTTTGTGCTCCCAGTCGATTGTTATTTTATCCCTGTCTTTGATGCGGAAAAGGTAGGGGTGGACCACCCACCTTATTCCCAGCCCCTCGTCCTCAACGTCCAGAGGCTCGCCCTTCTTTAGTAGCTCAACGTCCTGTCGGGAAAGGCTGGTTTCCTCCTCGATCTCGGTCAGGGCTTGCTCATCGGCGGTGCCCTCGATGTAGCCGCTGACTCCCGCCCAGCTCCCCCGGTAGCTGCCCACCTCCCCGCTGCGGCGTAAGATTAATATCTCGCCACCCGATTCCAGAAAGCAGGTAACCACCTTTTTCTCTTGCAACATGTTATAGAGCTCTACTTATGGCTGATTCCGGAGTCACCCGAGAACTGTGTGTCGCCCAGCGTGGGCGTGCCGATGTAGAATATCCTGGAGCCCCCGGAGAGGTCGGCATCGAGGGTACCGACGATATTGATGGTGGCACGGCTGCCCCCACTCATGTTGATGTCAGCATCGTTGATGGGGAAGTCCTCCAGGTCGAGCTGGCTGCCGCCCGAGGCGTCGATGGCAAGATTCTCGCCCGAGCCCTCCAGTTCAACCTGGCTGCCCCCCGAGAGCTCGAATTCGACGTCAGCGGCGGTTATATCACCGTTGACCTGGCTGCCCCCCGATAGGTCGGCTCTAAAGTCATGCGAAGAACTGAAACCAGTGATGTCGGCGTGGGAGCCCCCGGATAGCTCCATCCGGTAGAGGTTGGGCATGGTGATCTCGGCTCTCAGCGTTACTGAGTGATAGAAGCGGGTCCCCCGCAGCCTGATGTCTAACGTGTCACCCGACTTTTCCACCACGATGTATTCGTGCACGTTGTCGTCGGCGGTTATCTCGATGCTAAAGGTGCTCGACATGGTCACCTCCACCTCGAAGCCGCTGTGGGCTTCGATGCGGCTGAAATCCCTGAAATCGTAGCTTTCGGTGGTCAGGTTGCCGGAGCCGGTTACATTTGCTCCGATGCAACCTCCCAACCCCCACGCGGTCAGGGCCAGCAGCATTAAGGCGACCAATATGGAAACTAGGCGCTTTTTCATTGTCTCCCTCCTGAAAATTTATCTCAGCTCGGTAAGGTATTCTTTAAGCCAGCTCAGGGCTTCTTCGGCGGCGCTCTGCTTATTCTGCTCGCGGTTGCCCCGGAACTGGTGTTTTCGGCTGTAGGTCCTCTCGCCGTGCGACAGCCCTAGGTAAAAAAGTCCCTCCGGTTTTTCCGTGGTCGCCCCGCCCGGCCCGGCGATGCCCGTGTCGGCGATACAGATATCGGCGCCCAAGAGCATCTTGCCTCCCTCAGCCAGCTCCTCGGCTACCTGCGGGCTGACGGCGCCGTACTGAATCAGGGTATCTTCGCTTACCCCCACCACCCCGCTCTTGACCTCGTTGCTGTAGGCGGTCACCGAGCCCTGGTAGTAGTCCGAGCTGCCGGGGACGTTGGTGATGCGGTGGGATATCAGCCCTCCCGTGGCTGACTCCACCACCCCCAGCTTCAACCCCTTCTCGCGGAGCAAATCTCCGATTTCCTCTTCTAGACTCATAATAAGACCTCTCCCTCGGGGTATGATGGAATTATATACAGTCTACCATATGCTGGGGGTTATCGTCTCTTAAGCAGCACTGGTGCGGAAGCGCCATACGGCGATGACGCTGAAAAGGGCGGCAAAGCCTAACAATACTAGCATCTCGGGAACCACGGCACCGAATTCGGCGCCGAAGAGCATCAGCTTGTTAAAGCCCGTGGTCGCCCAGCCGTGCGGGGTTATCTTGGCCAGGGCCTGCATCCAGTCGGGAAGGAAGAAGAGCGGCCACCAGCAGCCTCCCAGCGGTGCCAGCACCAGCGAAGCCAGCACGGCGATAGAGCCGGCGCTACGCTGGGTCTTGACCAGCGTCGCCAGCATAATGGAGAAGGCGGCGGAAACAATCACCATCAGGATGGAAAGAATGATTACCGCCGCTGGAGAGTTCCCCATGTCCATGTTGAAGGCGAGAAGGCCGACCACCCAGAAGAGCAGTATCTGAATCAGTCCCTTGGCCGCTGTGCCGGTGAAGATGCCTCCCAAGATAGCCTCCCGCCTCACCGAGCTGCCCAGCAACCTTTCCAGGGTATTGTTCTGGCGCTCGCGGACGATGATCTCGGCGCCGACGGCGGCACCGAAGAAGACGAACATCACCAGGTAGCCGGGAATGACCCAGTTAGCTGGGCTCTGCTCCTCCACCTCGCCCACCTTCACCGTGCTGTATTCGATAAAGGCTTGCCCGCCAACGCCCTGCCCGGACAGGGCCTGCTGAATAACCTGCCCGATAATTTGGTCAATCCTGGCCTTATCTTCGGGGGTAATTGCTTCCTGTTCCTTCAGCTGCTCCAGGCTGGAGACAATAATGCGCACCGAGCCGACCTGTGAGGCGATGGTCTGGCTCACACCAGACAAGGTCGTCCTGTAGTCGGTGGCTTCGGCGTCGGCCACCACCTCGAGCTCGGTGCCCGTGCCGGTCAGAATCCCCTCGCTAAAATCGGCGGGGAAGGCAATGAAGCCGCTTATCTCCTCATCCTCGACGGCCTGTTGGGCTTCGTCGTAGTCCATCATGATTATCTCCACGTTGCCCGCGCTCTCCAGGGCGTCGATTATCTGGTAGCTGAAACTCCCCTCCGCCTCCTCGCTGACGATATGCAATTGCAGCTTGGTATCCTCGACGGCGCTGAGATTGAGGAAGGTGAACATGACGATAAAGAGGAAGGGGAACAATATAAAGAAGAACAGCGCCCCGCGGTCGGTGGCGAAAAGCCGCAGGTCTTTAAGGGCGATGAACCATATATGCTTCAGTCTTTGCATCAGCGTCTATTTGCCTCCGGGCATAACCTTGAAGAAAACTCGGCTTAAAATAAGCCCGACCACGGCCACCCCGGCCATCACCCCCAGCTCCAGACCCAGATTGGCCAGCGAGCCCCCCTCGGCGATTACGGTATTAAGGGCGCTGTTGGCGTAGGTGTTGATGGAAAACTGGCTGATGGTATAGAACACCGAGCCTTCGCCAACTTCGAAGAAGGTGCCGCCCAGCATCACCATAATCATGGTGAAGAAGACGGCAATCCAGGTGGCCCCGTCCTCGGAGCGGGCGATGGCGGCAATAATCATTCCCAGCGCGCTGGCGGCAGCGGCAAAAATGAGGACGATAACCAGGGACTGAATAAAGGTAAGCGGGGTAAAAATCTGGAAGACGATATAGGCCAGGGCTAACAGAATCAGCGTCTGTACGAAGCCGCGAGAAACACCGGCCAGGAACTTACCCACGAAAAGCTGCCCCACGCTCAGGCGGGTGGTGAGCAGCCTTTCCAGCGTCCCCTTCTTGCGCTCCTCGACGATGGCACGGGCGCTTAGGGTGAGGGCAAAGAGGACGAACATGGTAACTATACCGGGTAGGAACATCTTGACCGGGTCAATGCTGGTACCCACCGTCTGCTCGTTGACGACGACGGCGGGACTCTGACGCTCCTCGTTGAGATATTGCTGTACGGTGATATCAATACGCTCCTGGGGAATATCTATCCCCACCAGGGCTCTGTTGACTTCGTTATAGACCTGGAACCCCAGGTTCATCTCCTCAGCCACGCCGCGCACTATGCTGGCCACTATCTGGCCCTCGTCCCCCCCGTTGCCCCGCTGCTTAAATATCAGCTGCGTCGGCTCTCCCCTGGCCAGGCTCTCGGAGAAGTCCTCGGGAATAAAAATGACCATGAGCAGGTCGGAGTCATCCAGCTTGGCGTCGGCGTCCTCGGCGGTAAGCAGCTCGACATCGACTTCCTCGATAGCATCGAGCTGCTCTAAAAGTAGGGTGGAATAGGTGCCCCCATCGTCCTCATTGACCACATTGGCGGTGCCGTGGAAAAGGGTATCCCCGCCGAAGGCGCCGTACATCAGAGCGAAGAGGATTATGGGCAGGAGCAGGGTGAAGGCAAGGTCACCCTTGTCCTGCAGGTAGGTGCGGACTTCCCTTATAGCGACGATAAAGGCTCTGTTCATAATGCTAATCGCGGAGGCTGCGTCCGGTCATTTTTAGGAAGACGTCCTCCAGGGTTACCTTGTCCGGTGGTCCTATCTTTTTCTTCAGGTTGTGCGGTGTGTCGAGGGTGATTATCTTTCCCCCGTCGATAATAGCCACGCGGTCGCAGAGGCGATTGGCCTCCTCCATATAATGGGTGGTGTAGAGAATGGTCATCCCCCCGTCCCGCAGCCCCTCGATGGTCTCGTAGATGTTGTTCCGCGACTGGGGGTCGATGCCCACCGTCGGCTCATCCAGGAAGAGAAGCTCAGGGTTCCCCATGAGGGCAATGGCCAGGTTGATGCGCCGCTTCATGCCTCCGGAAAACTTGGCTATCTTGCCCTTGGCTCTCTTCTCCAGCCCCATCATCTTCAGGTGCTTTAGCGCCTGGGCTTTGGCTTCCTTGCCGCCCAGCCCCACCATCCGCCCGAAAAAGACCATGTTATCCAGGGCGGAAAGGTCTTCGTAGAGGGCCAGCTCCTGGGGGCAGACCCCGATGAGGGCGCGCACGGAATCGGCATCGTGCTTTGTAGAATGCCCGGCCACGGTAACGTCGCCGCTGTCTGGCTCCAGGACGGTGGAAAGCATGCGTATCGTCGTCGTCTTGCCCGCGCCGTTGGGGCCCAGAAAGCCGAAGATTTCCCCCTTATAGATAGTAAAAGAAACGCCGTCGACGGCTTTGTTTTCGTTGAAGCTCTTGTGCAGGTCTTTGGCGACCAGAAACTCTTCAGCCATAGCCTTACCCCCTCGTTTGCTGTACTATAGTTGGAGTCT
>CAZRIU010000005.1:0-15322 GCA_964600245.1 uncultured Dehalococcoidales bacterium | reverse complement strand
CCTGTCCAGGATGAGTATGCATCTGTCGCCCAGCCTACTATGCCCAGTATGAGTCCGGCGGCAAATACCAACCAGTTAATCATCCTCTTAACGTTTTTTGACATGTGGCTAATCTCCTTCTTTTTAATTGGGGTTTACCGTATCGATTATTGTGGTATGTTAGAGGCCTATTTGCTGGCTGTCAACCCATCCGGTCTTATATAAACCGCTCCATCAGGGAGTAGGTTAGCTCTTCGTCTATCTCCCCGCCTTCTTGGGTCACCCTGGCTATCGCCTGCTCCACCAGCCCGTGTTTAGCTGGGTCGTTGAGTTCGTCCAGATAAGTGTAGATGCCTATCCTTCTCCCCAGCCGGAAGTTCTGCCTCTCCTCGGCGGATAGGGCCTGGAACCTGTTTATCACCGCCAGCATTTTATCCTTGTCGTCGGGCAGCTTGCCCTCGATTTCCTGGAGCAGGTTGGTGATGTGGTCGCTGACAAAGTAAGAGTGGCAATTAAGGTTTTCGATTAAGAGCTTTTCCTCGGCGGCAATCTCCTCGTCGGTAGAGCGGACGAACTTGCCGTCCTTGACCTCGTCATATAGGGGCATGCCCTCCTTGATGGTCAGCGTCCGCACCCGGATAAAGTCGGCGTTTATCTCGTTTAAGACCCGGGCCGTCTCGGTGGCGTGCTCCCGCCACATATTTTTACCCCCCAGCCCCAGCAGCACGTACTCGGAAAGCGAGATGCCTGATTCGACCATCTTCTTGCCTCCCGCGATGTGGTCGGCGGCGGTAACCCCCTTGTCCATATATTTGAGCAGGGGGTCGTAGCCCGATTCCAGCCCGATGTGCAGGCGGTCGAGCCCCGCCTCCCCCAGCGCTTTCAGCTCCTCAAGCTTCTTCTTGGCGGCGGTCTTGGAACGCCCGTAGCTGGTGATGCGGGTGATGGTGGGCAGCGTTTTTTTGAGGAACTTTATTACCTCGACCAGGTCGGGGGTGGGCATAATCAGGGTGTTGGCGTCCTGGAGGAAGGCGCTGGTGCCCCCGTGGTAGAGCCAGAGGGCGACGTTAAAGTGGGTCTCGCTCAAGGGGTTGTTTAAGATAGCCGCGGCGGCGGTTTCTATCTGCCCCCCGTAGCCTGCTTTCAGGGCGGCTTCTTTCAGCTTGTTCTGTATCGCCTTAACGGTCAGGATGTCCTGCTTGATATCCGCCACCGGCCTCAGCTCGAACCGCTTCCCCTTATAGATATGGCAGAACTTACAGCGGTTCCAGGAGCAGTTGCGCGTCACCCGCAGCAGCAGGGAAGAAGCCTCGCTCGGCGGCCTTATCGGTCCCAGCTCAAGAGAGTCTATGGTCACTGGTGCCCCCTTTAGAGATAGCCGAGCACGTATTTCTTGATGAACTCAAAGTTGTTCTTAACGTTTTCCCTGCCGACAACGATGTCCATGTGACCGGGCAGCAGGTACTCTACGTCCAGCTGCGATAGCCTCTCGATGGAAGCTTTAAGCTGGGCGGCGCTGCCCCCGGGCAGGTCGACCCGCCCCGTGTTCTGGCTAAAGATAACATCCCCGCAGATAAGGACCTTGTCGTTGGGGCAATAATAGCAGATGCTATCGGGCGAATGCCCCGGAGAGGGGATAAGCTCAAACTCCGTCTCCCCCAGGTTCAAACGGTCGTTATCCATCAGCCTGTCTTCGCTGAACTCGGCGTTGGAGACGCCGAAGAACTGTGATGCCTGGACGGAGGCGGCCTGCCCGAATTGTTTCTGCACCGGGTGCATCAGGATTTCCGCCCCCGATAGCTGTTTAAAGGCGTCGTTGGCCCAGCAGTGGTCGCCGTGGAGGTGGGTGTTGGCGATAAGCTTTATATCCTTGGGGTCGATGCCGTCCCGATGCATTTCCTCTATCAGCGCCGGGAGGAACTGGGTCAGCCCCGGGTCGATGAGCAGGCTCTGGTCATCCTTGATGACGTAGCTGTTGCTGTCCATCATTCCCTTCTCGGCGAAAAAATACAAATTTTTGGTTAATTTCATAAAATTCAACCCCGAATCTATTGACTTGGACTAATTCGCATTCTATTATATAGCAATCACAGATGGTTATTCAATGAGCCCCTTTAGGCTCAGGGAAAGGAGGTTCGAATGCTGGGCGCTATTATTAGTATCCTGGCTGCGCTTTGCGGCGTGATGGGTATTCTCACCGCTGCCACGGTCATTGACCCGGTGATGGATCAGATGACCTACATCTTCTGGTTCGTGCTCGCTGCCATTCTGTTCCTGGCCACGATTGCCATAAACACTGGCCGCGGTGAATAATAACAGCCAGGCATCCTGACCGGTTTAATCTAATATACTACTGTCGTGTCTCTTTCGGAAAGAGGAGTTGAGCTTATATTGCACGTGCACCCTAACGCCGCCAGAAACGAGCTGGCTGGCTTCGCAGAGGGTGTATTGCGGGTAAAGGTAGCCGCTCCTCCCGTTAAGGGCAAGGCTAACAAAGAATTAATCGCCTTTCTCGCCCAGAAACTGGGTTTGAGCAAAGGCGATTTAACTATCCTCAAGGGTCACACCTCAAGGCACAAGCTCATCTTCGTAGCTGGTCTGACACGGGAAGAGCTCAACCTGCGGCTCTCACCCGGTTAAGCCCTCCCCGATATTTTATGTTATTTCCTGGCTTTCTAGCTTAAAGCCCCGTGCAATGCTGGGCGTATTCTAGCACGGATTGTCAACGTCCGCAATCTTGACGCCCCCGATTATTCGCCTATCACCACCCACAGCCCCTCCCCGTCGGTGATGAATTCTATTGTCCCCTGCTCATCGGTGCGGAATACATTCTCTTCGCCTAGATTCTCTTCCAGCTTGGCCACGACCTCATCGTGGGGGTGGCCGTAGGGGTTCTCCCCCACCGAGATAACTGCCAGCTGTGGGCTAGCCGCTGCCAGGAAATCGTCGCTGGTGGAGGTAGCCGAGCCGCTGTGTCCCACCTTGAGCACGGTGCAGTCAAGCTCGCTCCCCCCGGCGATAATCCTGAATTCGGCTTCCCGCTCGATATCCCCGGTGAACAAAAAGTTTACCCGCCCCGTATCCAGGCGCAGGACGGCGCTGTTATTATTGATATCGGAGCCCGTGCCCTCCAGCAGGGTCGCTGGTGGGTGGAGAACGGTCATCGTTACCCCCTCCCCCAAATCAATCTCCTGACCGGCTTGAGCCGGCATGCTGGCGATATTCTTCTCCTCAATCAGCTCCTCCCATTGTTCATACAAAGAAGAGTCGTACTCCAAATCGGGATAGAGCACCTGTTCCACCCGGTATCGCTCCAGGACCTCGACCAGCCCGCTCAGGTGGTCGTCGTGGGGGTGGGTCAGCACCACCAGCTCTATCGTCCGGTCCCAGAAGGGCATCCGCTCACCCAGCTCCAGCACCAGCGTTTGGGGGCTGCCTCCCCCGTCGATGAGCACCTGCTGGCTGCCCCGCTGAATCAGTATGGCGTCGCCCTGCCCGACATCGAGAAAGCTGACGTGGAGCTCGTCGTCGGGCATGGTGATGGCCGCCGCCGAAGTCAGCACCGCTACTATCACCAGCGGCGGTATCACCCACCTCCAGGGCAGGCGGTAGATAAGCTGGGACGAACGGCTCGTCCCTGACCGAAGCCAACTTTTGGCCCTTTCCCCCCATCCACGACCCCTGACGAGCCAGACGATAATAACTAAAGCTGAGTAATAAACGATGATAAATGTCGGGCTGACCGAGCCCACCTCAAGCGAAGACAGGGGCAGAGCGGCAAAGCCGCCCACGATAAAGAGCATATATGAATTAAAGAGCCAGGCAATCCAGCCTATGCCCTGGGCGATGGGCACGAAGGCAAGCCCCACCAACCCCGCCGCCGCCCCGATGATGATGATTGCCGGCAGCGCGGGCAGGGCCAAGAAGGTCGCCAGAGGCCCCACGAAAGAGACGACGCCGAAATAGTGGGCAATCAGCGGCCAGACGGCGATGGTGGCGCCCAGGGTCACGCTGAAGCCGTCGCTAACAATGTTGGCTAAAGAAACGCCTACCCCCTTCTCACCCAGCGTGGCGCCAACCAGCCGCCGGCCCAGCTCGCGGAGGGGAGGGGTGATAAAAATCAGTCCGGCGATGGCGACAAAGCTCAACTGGAAGGCGGCGTCGAAAAGGATGGGCGGGTCGATGCCCACCATCACCGCCGCGGCGAAGGCAAGCGAGGTAATAGCGGTACGCTGCCGCCCCAGCAGCTCAGCACTCAGAAAGAGGCTAGCCATAATCGCCCCCCGCACCACCGGCGGGTGCAGCCCCGTGAGAATAGCGTAGAGCCAGATAATTCCCAGCGCCAGCCAGATATAGATAAAGCGCTTCTTACCGAAAAGCCAGATGCCGATGCTGAGCAGTATCCCCGCCATTATGCTCAGGTGCAGCCCGGAGATAGCCAGCAGGTGGGCGGTGCCGGTGGTGGTGAAGTCATATCTTACGTCGCTGGGTATGTTGTACCTGATGCCGAGCAGAATACCCTGGGTTATCGCTGCCTGCGGTTCGGGCATGACCTCGGCGATGCTCTCCGCCAGGCTGTGTCGCAGCGAATAAATCCACTCCAGTGGCTTGAACCCCTGGCCTGTTGCCAAGACCTCTATTTCCGGGTAGAGCATGGTGGCATAGATGCCCTGGTGCTCCAGGTAGCCCTTGTAGTCGAAGTCGCCGAACTGGGGCGGCGTCGCCAGCTCCCCCGTCACCCGAAAAACATCGCCGTATTTATATTCGGGGTAGCGGGGGACGAATAAAAGGACATCACCTGAGACCTCCCGCCACCCCGTTTCCTCAGGGTCTATCCGGCTGACCGACAGTCGTACGTGGGTGGCGCTCTCCCTGACCTCGGGGTCGGTGCTCACCATCCCCTCGATTTCAACCGCTTGGTCGTTGTAGAACTGGATGTGGCTATCGTCGTCGGGAGGCTGGCTGGCCTGGTAGCATAGAGCCCCGCCGAAAAAGGCGATGAGGCAGACGGCGGCTATTATTATCAACCGGCGCCTTTGGGGAAAGAAAAAAAGCAGGGGGAGGGGAATAAGACCGATGAGGATGAAAACCAGCGGTAAATCAAATTCTGCCCCGGTGAGCTTTGCCCCCAGAAAGATACCCGCCACAAAGGCACCGCTGAAGCTAATAAGTGCCAACGGCCTTCCTTAAGTGTTAATCGCCTACCGTAATCAAATCCTGGATATCTTCGTAGATAGACATTCCTATCCCGGGCACCTCGGTTATCTCGCTGATGTGGCCAAAGCCCCCGTTCTGCTCGCGGTAAGCGATGATAGCCTGCGCCTTGCTCGGCCCAATGCCGGGCAGTGCTTCCAGCAGCCAGGCTTCGGCACGGTTGATGTCTATCTTCTGGGGCTCAGTTTGCGGACTGACCCCGTCGGTGGCATCTGTCTCCTCTGACAGGGTAATCTTGATGGGGTGGTTGGGGCTGTAGTTCTGCCAGGCGATAACGCCCCCGATAACGATAACGGCTATCAGCAGCAGGGTAATCAGCGCCCAGAATCGGTTCGTGCCTGCGGTCACGGGAAGCCTCCTGGTGTTAGCTTCACCGGCTCTAACTAAATATTCAGGAACCTCTGAGGGCGTTCCCCAGTTCTTCTTCCGTCTCGGGGGTGGTGATGGCTATTATCTGGTCTTCAGCCTCGATGACGGTGTCTTCGTCGGGGACGAAGGGCTTCTGCTGGCCGCGAATAACCAGCGATAATGTATTCCCCGCCGGCAGCCGAAGCTCCTTCACCGTCTTGCCTATGGTGGTGGCGTGGGGCGGGATTTTTATCTCCACAATCTCCAGCCCCTGCTCCTGGATATCCAGCAGGTGCGTTATGGGGTGGGTGGGTACTTCTTCCTCAATACTCTCCAGGATTTTCTGGGTGCTGCTGATGGTGACGTCGATGCCCATCTTCTTGAAGATGGTCTCGTTCTTGGGGTTATTGACGCGGGCTACGGTGCGGGGCACGTTGAATTTATGCTTGGCGGCTTGGCAGGAGACCAGGTTATCCTCGTCGTCTCCGGTAACGGCGACGAACATTTCGGCTCGCCCCGCCCCCGCCTCTTCCAGCGTGGCCATTTCGCAGCCGTCGCCGCGGACGCAAACACTGCCCAGCTCGTTACAGATAAAGGCGGTCCGGACGGGGTCCTTTTCCAGCACCAGCAGTTCGTGCCCCTCGTCCAGCAGCGCCTTGGCCAGGTAATAGCCCACCTGCCCCCCGCCGATGATAATTATATACATTAGTTAGCTCTTCTCTCCCTCTGGTTATTCCTTGAGCAGCTTCTCCTTTATCATATCGGAGAATATGGTGGTCGGGCTGAAGGACTCGATGCCCAGCGAGCCGAAAAGCTCCCGTCGCAGCGGGTCGTAGGTGCGGCAGAGCACCCGGGGCACGTTAAAGATGTGCTTGGCAATCTGGCAGGCCATGATATTGCGGTTATCCCCTTGGGTAAGGGCAATAAAGGCGTCGGCTTGTTCTATGCCCGCTTTTTTAAGCGCGTCCTCGTCGGTACCGTTGCCCACCAGGGCAGTGCCCCCGAAATCGGGCGGCAGTCGGCGGAAGCTGTACTCATCGAGGTCCAGGATGGTAACGTCGTGCCCCTCGGTGGCCAAAAGCCCCGCCAGCCTTCCCCCCACCCGGCCGCAGCCCATAATTACTACTTTCATTTTCATAGCATTTTAACCCGAACTAAGGAGTATACTGGTGATAGAGTATAACCTCACAGGGCGCATTCTGCAACACGTAGGGCACCACGCTGCCCAGGCTGAACTGCCCGAAAATCCGCTTGTAAATGACGCCCATCAATATTAAATCGGCCTCCCTTTCTACGGCTTCGTCGACGATAGTCGGCCCCGCCTCGCGGGCCTGGAGCAGGTCGGTCTCCACCTCGTAGCCCTCGTTTTCGGCCACGGTGGCGATGTGGTCCAGTATTTCCTCGGCCTTCTTGACATCGGGCGTAATCTCGGCATCCAGCGGCAGCGTGCGCTTCACCGTAATCACATAGATTACCCATACTTTGGCCTTGTTCTGCTTGGCCAGCTGGCAGGCCAGCTTCATTACCTCGTCGTCGGCCGTAGTGCCGGTTACTGGCACCAGAATCTTGCTGAACTCCATCTTCTTTTTGTTATCGCTCGGGTTATGGAGTAACCGTATTATAGTCTCCCGCGGGCGACTCTACAATCCCCCCTCCTCCGGTTCTTTGGGCAGGTGGGTTAGGGGCAAACGCGATTTCCAGCGGTAGATGCAATAAACAATCAAGCCGACTACCATCCAGGTTAACCCCACCGAGCGGCAATAAGGCTGGGTGATCAAGATAATAATCCATATCCCGGAGGTGGCGATTAAGCCGATGATAGACGTAATCGGAAATTCCCGCCCCCAGATTCTCAGGTTCCAGCCCAGCTTAAAAGGGCGTTCCATATCCGGCTTCCGGGCTCTCATGCTGAGGATGGCAGCGTGGGCGAACATAAAGGCAAGTAGCGAGCCGAAGGCATAAAGCGCCCCCATATTCTCGAAGACATTAGTGGCAAAGAACCCAGGAATTAAGATGGCGATAGCCACCAGACTGAATAAGATTATGGAAATGTAGGGCGTCTTGAACCTGGAGTGCACCTTGCTCAGGGCGGCGGGCTGCAGCTTGTGGGTGCCCAGGGAGAAAGCCAGCCTCGAGATGCCGATAAGCCCCGCATTGGTGGCGATAAGCAGTATAGAACCGGCCAAAATGGCGATAAGCGGCTTAAGCACTTCGGATATCAAAGTTATGGGTATATTGGCGGCGATGCCGGCCACCGGGTCGCGTGCCCACTCCGAGGCAAGCTCTTGGGGGGTCATCGCCGAAAGCGATACCAGGGAAATGCCGGCAAAGATAACCAACACGGCCACAATCATCATGACCAGCGCCCGGGGCACCTTTTTCTCCGGCTTTCGGGTCTCCTCCGCCATCTGGGACATGGTTTCAATGCCCGTATAGGCGATAGAAGCCAGGGCTATGCCGAAGACCAGGTTCTCGGCGCTGGGCCAGTTATCAATCATGCGTTGAAAGAGCACCACAGGGTCAAACAACAGTATAAAACCGATAACCACCAGCGCCACCTGGGTAGTTATATCCAGTACGGCGGCGCTGATATTCACCCACGAGGTCTCCTTGATGCCGATGACGTTTATCATCATCAGGAAAAAGACGATGCCTATAGAAGTGGCTGTGCCCAGGAGGGGGGAGGCTTTAAAAGGCTCGAAGAAAAAGCCCAGGTAGGGCGGGATGGTGTAGGCGGATATGGAGATAGTGACGATATAGCTCAGCATCAGCGCCCAGCCGGCGATAAACCCCGCCATATCGTTAAAACCGTGACGGGCAAAGCTGGCCGAACCGCCGGCTTCGGGCAGCATAGCGGTGCCCTCGGCGTAGGTCAGGGCGGTGAAGATAAACAGGACGCCGGCGATACCCAGGGCGATGGGGGTTGCCCCCAGGGCAATCACGGCGACGATACCTAAGGCGTAATAAATGGATGAACCGACGTTACCGTAGCCGGCGCTGAAAAGGGCGGGTATGCCCAACACCCTTCTCAGCCTATCGCGTTTGATTCGGCGGGGACGGAAAATCCTGTCGCCGGGTTTGGGTCGGTAGCTGTCTTGCATTGTTTGGTTTAACCGATTCTACCACTAAAGCCCGTAATTTTATAGCCTACAATTGGCTAAGTTTATGCTCCCGAGCGCCGTCTGTCAATAACCTTCATCGCTTGACAATTATTTAACCCTCAACTAAACTCACGGTGGAACCATGTTGGCAAATTTCTTCCGTTATACCCCTGATTTTCTCAGAGCGGTTATTCTATATGCCCGCGGCGGGCAAAGGAGGTATCGGGCGTGAAGTTTCCCTTTATTCCCCGTGAAGAGAAGTTCTTCGACCTCTTCCAGGCAAGCGCTCAGAACGTGGTAGAAGCAGCGCACCGGCTCAAGGATATGGTCGATAACTGGGAACACGTCGAAGGCAGCGTCGACGAGATAACCGCGCTCGAGCACCAGGGGGACACCATCACCCACAGTATTATAGCGCGGGTACACCGCACCTTCGTCACCCCCTTCGACCGTGAGGATATAGTCCAGCTGGCTCATTCCCTGGATGACATCATCGACTTTATTCACGCGGCGGCGGACTCCATGTTCCTCTACAAGGTAGAACGCCCCGGCCCCCGGGCTAAGGAGCTGGCCGATATTATCGTCCAGGCGGCGGAAGAAGTAGAGAAGGTAATACCCCAGCTCAAGAAACGCATCGTTTTAAGCCAGGTGCTCAAACGCTGCGTCGAGATTAACCGCCTGGAAAACGTCGCCGACAGGGTATACCGCTCGGCGATGGCGGAGCTCTTCTCCGATTCGCCCGATATAGCTGAGGTTATCAAGTGGCGCGAGATTTACGCCCATATGGAGAGCGCCACCGACCGGTGCGAGGATGTGGCTGACGTCCTTGAAGGGGTAGCCATCAAGCATGCCTGATTTTGCCCTCGGTTACCTGATAATTATTATTGTCTTTGCCGTTGGCTTCGGTCTGGTCAACGGCTTCAACGACGCCGCTAATGCCATCGGTGCTTCGGTAGGCTCCCGGGCTATTTCCCCCCGCAACGCGGTCATACTAGCGGCCTTCTGCAACTTTGCCGGCGCTGCCACCGGTCTGGAGGTGGCCCGCACCATCGGCAAGGGGATTCTGGTCCCGGATGCGATATCCTACCTGACGGTGATTGCTGCTCTGGCCGCGGTTATCGTTTGGGGGGGTGTTGCCAGCTACCTGGGTCTGCCGGTAAGCATAACCCACAGCTTTGTTTCCGGACTGGCCGCCGCCGGCGCCGCCGCAGTGGGATTAGAAGCCATACAATGGGGCGTCATGCAGCGGGTGCTGTCGTCGGTGGTGGCGGCTCCCGTCCTCGGTTTCATCGGCGGCTTTGCCCTCATGGTCGTCCTCTTCTGGGTCTTCCGGCAGAGCGCTCCCGCATTTATGAGGATTATTTTCAGCCGCCTGCAGTGGTTAACCGCCGCCTTTCTGGCCTATAGCCACGGCAAGAACGATGGCCAGATGCCCATCGGCGTTATCACCATGGCGCTGGTGATTTACACCGGCCAGGCCACTCTTTGGGACAATGTCCCCTTCTGGGTCATCGGCCTATCGGCTCTGGCCATAAGCTCGGGGATGGCTTTTGGCGGCTGGCGGGTCATCAGGACAATAGGCTTCAAGGTCACCGCTCTGCAGCCGGTTCACGGCTTTACCGCCAACCTCTCGGCGGCGGCGGTTATTGAGACAGCTTCGCATCTGGGTATTCCGGTGAGCACCACCCACTGCGCCAGCTCAGCTATTATGGGCGTAGGGGCAACCAGGAGATTCTCGGCGGTGCGCTGGGGGGTGGCGGGCAACATTGTAGTCGCTTGGATACTGACCTTCCCTATCTGCGGGGGGTTGGGTTATCTCTTCGCCTGGCTGCTCCAGATGATAGTCTAGCCGGTTAGAGGCTGATTTCCCTTGGATTTCGGCGGCACTTTTCGGCGGTGATAATGGCGGCGATGGCTGATGCCGCCCTCTCGATTTCATTCCGTTCGTTGAAGACGATATAGTCGAAGAGGGGCAGCTGCTTCATCTCTTCCACGGCGGTCTTCAGGCGCAGGTCGAAGTCGAGGTCCGACTCGGTCTGGCGCTCCCTCAGCCGGGTCTCAAGCTCCTTCGTTGACGGACAGGTGAGAAAGATAAAGACCGCCTCGGGCAGGATTTTTTTGAGCGTGGCCGCCCCCTGCACATCGACCTTGACGATGGTATCCATTCCCGACGCCAGGGCTTTCTTGACCGGTTCTCTGGGCACGCCGTACCAGTTCCCGTAGACATTGGCGTGTTCCAGCAGCTCCTTGTTTTTCAGCATCTTCTGGAAATCTTTCTCGGCGACGAATTTATAGGCGACGTTATCTTCTTCGTTAGAGCGCTGGGGTCGGGTGGTGGCGGTGGTGATAAACTTGGCGGGGTAGCCCGATGCTTTCATGTGGTTCAGGACGGCGTCCTTGCCCGCTCCAGAGGGACCGGAGAGGACGATAAATAGCGGTTTGGGGGTGGGGTTGAGTGGGGTATTTTTAGGGTTCGTCTTTTTCATCGCCTGGCTCTGGCTTCAGCAATGGGCCTCCTCGGCTGGCTTGTAGCCGGCCAGCAATGGTTTCTGGGGCGAGGGCGCCCAGAATGATATGCCCGCTATCGGTAAAGATAACGGCTTTGGTTCTTCGGCCGCTGGTCATATCGATCAGCAGCCCCTTATTTTTAGCCTGTTGGATGGTTCGTTTGGTGGGTGCAGAGTTTGGCGAAGCTATGGAGATGACCCTGTTCATGGCTAGTATATTTCCAAATCCAATGTGAATAAGCTCGGCGACCATTATTAACACCTCAGCAGATTACTTTTAGCGATGCGAACCCTGGAACAGATTCTACAATCGGCGCTACTTGCCCCCCTTTCTCTAGATTAAAGGTGGTGCTTACTATAATATACCTTTCGCGCTGATTAGGCAACGGGTTTTAGGCTCAAAACGGCTTGAATTTTTTAGGATTTGCTGCTATCCTATCTTTATGGATTGAGCATTTATGAGAAACTATGGGGCTATCTCTGAAAAACCTCAGGGATAGCCTTTTTAGTTTAATCTCGATTCGAGGTGAGCCTTTGTATAAGATTCTATTAAAGCAAGACCTAGTGCCCCAGATTCACCTTTTCCGGATGGCCGCCCCGGCCGTAGCCCAGAAGGCTAAAGCGGGGCAGTTCGTCGTGGTCAGGATTGACGAAAAGGGCGAGCGTATTCCGCTGACCATCGCCGACTGGGACGAAAAAGAAGGCACGGTCACCATCGTCTTTATGGAGGTGGGCGCCACCACCGCCCGTCTGGCTTTGCTCAAAGAGGGCGACGCCATCGCTGACTGTGTCGGGCCGCTGGGTCTGCCCGCCGAAATCGAAAAATTCGGCACCGTGGCCTGCGTGGCTGGTGGGGTGGGGGCGGCCCCGGTAGCTCCCATCGCCCGCGAGCTCAAAGAGGCGGGCAATAAGATTATCACCATCCTGGGGGCGCGCAGCCAGGACTTGCTTTTCTGGGAAGACGAGCTGCAGTCCGTCAGCGACCGGATGATAGTCACCACCGACGATGGCTCCTACGGGCGCAAGGGCGTCGTCACCGAGCCGCTTAAGGAGCTTTTGGAAAGCGGCGAAAAGATTGACCGCGTCGTCGCCATCGGCCCCGCGGTCATGATGAAGTTCTGCTCCCTGACCACGCTGCCCTTCGGGGTCAAGACCATCGTCAGCCTCAACCCGATTATGGTCGATGGTACGGGGATGTGCGGCTGCTGCCGGGTGGCCGTTGGCGGCGAGACCAAGTTCGCCTGTGTCGACGGCCCCGATTTCGACGGGCACAAGGTTGACTGGGATTTGCTGGCCGCCCGCCAGCGTATCTATCTGGGCGAAGAGAAATGCGCTTACGAGGAGTGGCAGAAAAGCCACCCTTCTTCAAGGAGTGAATAATGCCGAAGCTGAATCTTAACCGGGTGGCGATGCCCCGCCAGGCCCCCAAGAAAAGGGCCAAGAACTTTAACGAGGTGGCGCTGGGCTACAGCCTCAAGCAGGCTCAGGAAGAAGCCAGCCGCTGTATCCAGTGCCCCAAGCGCAAATGCGTCGAAGGCTGCCCGGTGGAGATCGATATCCCCGGCTTTATCCAGGCTATCAGCGACGGCGATATGCCCGAGGCGGTCAGGATACTCAAGAGCAAGAACGCCCTGCCCGGCATCTGCGGGCGGGTCTGCCCCCAGGAGACCCAGTGCGAGGCCACCTGCTCCCTGGCCAAGAAAGAGGCCCCCATCGCTATCGGCCGCCTGGAGCGCTTTGTCGCCGACTGGGAGCGGGCTAATATGGGGGCGGCCAAAGCCCCCAAGTCCCCCAAACCAACCGGCAAAAAGATAGCCGTGGTCGGCTCGGGTCCCGCCGGCTTAACGGCGGCGGCTGAGCTGGCCAAGCTGGGCCATAGCGTCACCATTCTTGAAGCATTGCACGTCGCTGGCGGCGTTTTGATGTACGGCATCCCCGAGTTCCGGCTGCCCAAGGAGATTGTCCAGGCCGAGGTTGACTATGTCGCCTCGCTGGGGGTCAAGATTGAGCTGGACTCGGTGGTGGGCAAATTAGCCACGCTGGACGAGATACTGGCTCAAGGCTATCACGCCGTTTTCCTGGGCACGGGCGCCGGGCTGCCCATGTTCTTGAACATCGATGGTGAGAACCTCAACGGCATCTACTCGGCCAACGAGTTCTTGACCCGCGTCAACCTGATGAAGGCCTATCTCTTCCCCGACTACGACACCCCGGTCAAGATAGGCAAGCAGGTGGCCGTCATCGGCGGCGGCAACGTGGCCATGGACTCCGCCCGCTGCGCTTTAAGGCTCGGCGCCGACAAGGTCTATATCATCTACCGCCGTTCCGAGGCGGAGATGCCCGCCCGCCGTGAGGAGGTGGAGAACGCCATGGAGGAGGGCATCGAGTTCAGGCTTTTGACCAACCCCAAAAAGTTTCTGGGCAACGACCAAAACTGGGTGGTGGCTATGGAGTGCTACGAGATGGAATTGGGCGAGCCCGACGAAAGCGGCCGCCGACGCCCGGTTACCAAAGAGGGCAGCGAGTTCGTCATTGACGTTGACGAGGTCGTCGTGGCTCTGGGCACCCGCCCCAACCCCCTCATCGCCTCGACTACCGAGGGGTTGAAGACGACCAGGTGGGGCACCGTGGTCGCTGATGAGGCGACGGGCAAGACGGTGAAGGACAGGGTCTGGGCGGGCGGCGATATCGTTACCGGTGCGGCCACGGTGATTAGCGCTATGGGTGCGGGCAAGGTTGCGGCGGCGGACATGGACAAATTTTTGAGGGGGTAATTAGGGGTCGCGAGATAATTCCTTTATCAACTCGCGAAAAGCCAATCGGTCTTTTTGTGAGGCTGAGAATATCTTAACATCGTATTTAGTGTCGAAATGAAGTCTCTTTACCAAGATTTCTTTCATGAAGCTGTCTGTGGTGACAACATCGCAGTATGGGAGTACACTAGATAATATCGGCACATCATATAAATCACTTTCCCTGATTTTCCTTCCTTGAAGGTATTGTTCAGTTATTGCTGCCTGAATGGAAGCGTTTATTTCAATATATGGGCTATCAAGAAGTTCTTTTGACCTTACAAATCTATTCATGATATCAGGGTCTTTTGGATTTATTCCGATTAAGTGTATTGAGTTCAAGAGGTTCTCGAGCCTCTTGTGCTTTATTAGAGCGATTATTTTGTCCTCTAATGGATAATTGCCCCTCATTTTTTCGAGAAGAGATTCCTCGGCAAGTTTTTCAATAAAACCATTTATAACGCCTTTCTTATTATCTAGTACTAACTCATCCCATCCGATAGTTTTTTTATTGTATTCTGCTAGTGTCCTTTTTGCTTTTTCTACAAACCCTGATTTGAGTTGGCGGTCATGGTAAATGTCAGCATATTTTAAAAGGGGATGAACGTAGTTTATTATCCTACCGCTTATTATATCTTTTATTCTATCTTTATACTTACTATGCGGGTCAGACATGAAAGCTATAGCCCAATCCTCTCTTTGTTCCGGCTGTTTGCCCAAGAATTGCCTTGCAGCATCTTGAATTTGCGACTCTAGGATACTATTCCATGGGCTTAACTGTAATCCCCCGGAAAGTATTTTGATTGTCCGTTTTATTGATTCTAGAAGTCGTCTATCGTATTTAGCTTCAGATAAATGAAACTCTGATTCTGGGCAAGAAATCTTGTTGACTACCACTGCTACGTAAAGGTCATAGAATAACGAATTCCAAAATTCAGCTTGGTCTTTATCTTCTATAGACCCAGTTCGGGCTTTTGCCAAGTTGCTAGTATAATTTTGGTCTAGATATATGATCGAATGTGGACTCATTTTTAACGCCTTAACATTAATTATAACCCACCTGTCAATCTTTGTTGCCATTTCTGCCCAAAAGTCCCCAAATAAAAAATCCCCCTCTCTTTGGGGGAGTTTTTAAGAGGGGCGAAGTCCCTCTTTACCCTGCCGTGCAGGGCGGTGGGCGGGAAAAGATTAAAATTTCCCTTCGCTTGGTTTTTTTAGTAAAATTAACTCTAATTGTGGCTAAACTTGAACAACTTGCTGAAGAAACCTACCGCCTGGAAGGCAAAATCCCCGGCATTAACGCCCCCTTTGCCATCTATTTCATCAATGACGGCGGCGGCGCCATAATCGAGCCGGGCCCCGCCGTGCTCATCCCCGATAT
>CAZRIU010000004.1:0-22966 GCA_964600245.1 uncultured Dehalococcoidales bacterium | reverse complement strand
CTGCACCCTATCCAGCAGGCAATGATCGACCATGGCGCTATAGAGTGTGGATTCTGCACTCCGGGGATGGTGATGTCGGCGAAGGCATTACTGGCTGAGAATCCCAACCCAACGCGGGAGGCAGTGAAAGAGGCGATACAGGGCAACCTGTGTGCCGACGAAGGTTACGTTAAATATATCGAAGCCATAGAAATAGCGGCTAGAGAGATGCGAGGAGGTCAGTAGAATGGACGAGACTTTCGGGAACTATTCGATTTTAGGAAAAGCGATACCACGGGTAGACGCCAAGGCCAAGGTTACCGGCCAGGCAAAGTATGCCGCCGATTTTGAAGTGGCCAATATGCTATGGGGCCAGATAAAGAGAAGCCCTTATGCCCATGCCCGGATACTAAACATTGACACTAGCAAGGCGGAGAAGCTGCCTGGTGTAAAAGCGGTGACTACCGGCAAGGACTTTGGCGGTTTCAAGTGGGGTTGGAGCGGGCCGACCCGTGACGAAGAGCCCCTGGCCGTGGAAAAGGTACGCTATCTATACGAAGGGGTAGCGGGGGTGGCTGCCGTTGATGAGGATACAGCTCAGGAGGCCTGTGACCTTATTGAGGTAGAGTATGAACCGCTTCCCGGCGTTTTTTCTCCCACAGAGGCGATGCAGGAAGGGGCGCCCCTGGTTCATGATGATCGCCCGGGGAACATTTGCGTTGAATACCATTGGAACTTCGGCGATGTCGACAAAGCCTTCGCTGAATCTTACCTTGTCCGGGAGGATACCTTCCAGACTCCCCGAATGGCCAAAGGATATCTAGAGCCGCCGGCAGTGGTTGCCTATTGGCCTGACCCCGATCGTATCGTCTACATCGGGGCAAAGGGGAGCCCATATTTCCCGTACCGGATTCTAGCCAGGTGCTTTAATCTGCCGCTCAGCAATGTACGGATAATAACCCCCATTATTGGCTCTGATTTTGGTGGCACCAAGAATGACATGACACCGGCTGATTTTTCGGCGGTCATGCTGGCCAAGAAGGCGGGCCGGCCGGTGAAGATTGTGACCACCCAGTTTGATGCGCTCACCACCGACCTGCGGCGCCACCCCATGTGGATTACCGTTAAGACAGGGGTTACCAAGGATGGTATATTAAAGGCTACCTACCTCAAGGCGGTGGCTGACGGGGGTGCCTACACCCGGATGAGCCCGCTTACCATGTTTCTTGTCGGAACCTGTATGACACTGCCCTACGAGCTACCTAATTTCAAATATGACGCCTATAACTACTTTACCAATAATCCCAGTTCGGCAGCGATGAGAGGACACGGGCTATACCACAGCCGGTTTGCTGCCGACGTCCAGCTGGATATGATAGCCGAAGAACTTGGATTAGACCCGGTGGAAATCAGACTAAAGAATTCCATCCCAAACCCCAAGCCGGGCGAGACCTATGAAACGGTCAATGCCGTGCACATGGCGACCTGTGGCGTACAGGAATGCATTGAGAAGGTCGCCGAGGCGGTGAACTGGAAAGCGAGAAAGAAAAAGGTCGAAGGTGACAAGGCCTACGGCATGGGGTTTGCCGCGGCAACTTATAACAGCGGGACGAAGCTGAGTGCCCACAACGCTTGCGCCGCTATCGTAAGGGTATGCGAGGACGGGAGTGTCAACTATCTGACCGGCGCCACCGACGTCGGGCAGGGTTCAGACACCATAATGAGCGCTATCGTTGCCGAAGTGCTTGGCATAAAACTAGAGGACATAGACCTGAAGAGGGTGGATTCGGCGTTTACGCCGGTTGACCCCGGCAGCTACGGGAGCCGGGTCACCGTGCACGCCGGCGAGGCGGCAAAGAAGGCAGCACAGGATGCTAAAAGTCAGCTCCTTGAGGTCGCCGCGGAGCAGTTTGGCGTAAAACCGGAGGATGTGGAGATTAAAGATAAGAAGGTCTTTGTTAAGTCTAGTCCCGAAAAGAACATGGCCTGGGAGAGGCTGGTGAGGATTGCCTGCTACGAGACACCGGGCAAGGTCATCATTGGCCGCGGCTATTCCACCCAGGGAATATCAATGTATGGCCTGGCTGATTTCAGTAAAGGGGCGGGCGACATCGGTACCAACTATAGCTTCACCGCCCAGGCGAGCGAGGTGGAGGTGGATGTGGAGACAGGCGTGGTAAAATGTACCGATAAAAATGTAATCGCTCACGATTGTGGCTTCCCACTAAATATCCAGGCGGTGGAGACTCAAGTCCAGGGTGGTTCATATCACCAGGGGATATCAGCCGCCTTGTATGAGGAGTTTAAGATGGATAGTGGGCAGACCCTCAACCCCAATCTGGTCGATTACAAGCGACCTCGCGCCTACGAAGCGCCCATGACCGAGGTAATACACGTAATAACCAACGACCCCTATGGCCCCTTTGGCGCTAAAGAAGCCAGCGAGGGGAGTTGCTGCAGTGCTCCACCATCAATAGTCAGTGCCATTCATGATGCTACGGGGGTCTGGATAAAGGATCTTCCGACACAGCCGGAGAAGGTTTTCTGGGCGCTAAAGAAAAAGAGGGATAAAATGCAAAAATAACGCGTACTTGCAGGCTGCGTTAAAGGGCTATACTTCGGTGTAGCCCTTTTCTTTTTACCGAGGCAATGTCGGGGAGCAAACCGGGCAGCTTTCGTTTCTCCTTATCTCGAGAAGCTGGAATTTCATATCATCACCATTGAATAACAGCAATTTCCCGGCTAGCGCTGGGTTCTGACCGATAAGCAGTTTGATAGCCTCCAAGGCTTGCAGGCTGGCTATGATTGCTGGAGTCACTCCGAGAACGCCAAGCCCGCCGACGCCTTCAGGGGAAAGGCAAGCCAGGCAGGGCGTTTGCCCCGGTATGATGGTGGTAACCATGCCCCTCAGGCGCGAGACGCCGCCATAAATGTAGGCTGTCTTCTGCTTAACACAGGCCGAGTTTACCACCAGCCGTGCGGCGGAATTATCTAGTCCATCGACTACTACCTGAGCCTCATTGATAAGGCTAAGGACGTTCTCTTCTGTTATCTTGGCGAAGACGGGAGTAATTTCTACCTTGGAATTCAACCGGGACAATTTTCTTTTGGCTACGATTACCTTCTTCTTCCCTACATCCTTTTCCCCATAGAGAATCTGCCGATTCAAATCAGGTAGTTCCACGATATCGAAATCAACGATGGTAATGTGGCCGACACCAGCCGCAGCTAGATAGGTTGCCGAAGCACAACCCAGCCCACCCACGCCGACGATTACGGCATGAGAGTCTTTTAATTTCTCCTGCCCCTCTTCACCAAAATCCGGGATTATCAGTTGCCGATTGTATCTGATAAGTTCGCTTTGGTCCAGCATCTTTCCCCCCAGTGTCAGTTAACCATCCCAGCGCCAAAGTACCTTAACTTTAACGGTATCATTAGCTTTCAGCTTAGCGTCAAGGCCATTAGCTAAAGCTACATAATTCTTGCCGTTAACCAAAACATCATAGTCGAAATCCAGGTCATTAGTTCCGGGGTTAATTAGCTCAAAATCGACATTTGCCTGTCTGTATCGTTTCGATAGTTCCATAAGTAGCGCCCTTAATGTATCACCCGGCACTGTCATCTCTATTATCCCTTTCTCCTGACTACCCGGCCAGGGTGCATAAAACCAGGGCATAATAATAGAGAGCATTCCCTCCCGAGCCACTTCCCCGGTAGGATTAACTACGATTATCAACTCTGAAAAACCGGGCATTATAACCGCTTTCATGACTACCTCAGCGCATTATTGAGACTATTACCATTGTAAATCGCCTTAGGCAACAATTTCAAATCCGTCTCACAGTTAACTAAACAAACGCCCGTTTTGTTTAGCTATAGAGACCAAAAGCGACAGCAGTGGAATTTTGTGCCCATATTGGCTATACTACAGGTAAATAGCCAGAGAAGGTCGTGGAGGTGAGTCGGATGAGCAGTCTAAAACTGGGCAAGGTCGGTGAGCTTGAAGATGGAGCTATGAAATCCGTCTCAACCAAGCAGGGGGAATTTCTTCTCGCCAGGGTCGGCAACAACTACTACGCCGCGGATAGCCGATGTCCCCACATGAAAGGGAAATTGGCTCAGGGCACATTGGAGGAAACAGTGGTCACCTGCCCTATGCATGGCTCGCAGTTCGACCTGAAGAACGGCAAGGTGGTACGTTGGTTGAGAGGCACCGGTGTCCTGTCTAGGGTGGGCAGAGTCTTCAAGTCAGCCACAAACCTTAAAACCTACCGGGTGCAGGTCAAGGATGACCAACTCCTGATAGAACTCTAGGCCACTAGCCAAATTGTGATAACTTTGTAAGTTTTCTCTCCCCGATTTTATGCTTTTGTCACCGTTTACCGCTTATTATGTTAGCTAGATGGGGGTAGTTGTTTCGGTGGCAATAAATCAGATGGGAGTGAAAGATGACATCAGAACAAGACAAGACTTTAGAAGGACTTAAGATTGCCATCCAGATGGAAATTGATGGCAAGGAGTACTACCTGAAAGTCAGCCGGGAAAGCCGTAATGAGCTGGGTAAAAAGCTCCTGGAGAAGCTGGCTTCAGAGGAAGACACTCATCGGCAGAGGTTTGAGCAGATATATAATTCCATAAAGGACAAAAGGGCCTGGCCGACGGCTGATTTTCGCCCCGACGGCGGCAGGACGCTGAGAACGATATTCGCCCGCGCCACCGAGCAGATGGGCGCCAAGGCAAAGACACCGAAAACCGAGCTTGATGCCATAACGACGGCGATGGGGATGGAAAACAAGACTTTTGATTACTACACGCGGCAGGGGGCAAACGCCACCGAAGACGCCGAGAGAGAGTTTTATTACGCCGTGGCTTCCGAAGAGAGGGAGCACTATTTGATCCTGCTCGACTACTACGAGTATCTCAAGGACCCCGCCGCCTGGTTTGCCCAGAAGGAACACCCCTCGCTGGATGGGGGTTAAATAAAGCCGCCGAGGTTTCGGAGGCAGGAAATGAGAAAGGTTTACCTGGACTACGTTGCCACTACACCAGTATTGCCCGAGGTGCTGGAGGCAATGCTGCCCTATTTTGAGGATGCCTACGGTAATGCCCAGTCTCTACATGACTGGGGGGATAAAGCCAGAGAAGCTGTAGGAGACGCCCGGGGCAAGGTTGCCGACCTTATTGGGGGTAGAGCGGAGGAGATTATCTTTACCGCTAGCGGTACTGAGTCGAATAACTTTGCTATCAAAGGGCTGGCCATGGCCCAGCAGGCCAAGGGCAAGCATATCGTCGTTTCCGCCATTGAGCACTTCTCGGTGTTGCACTCAGCCCGAACCTTAGAAAAATGGGGGTTTGAGCTCACCGAGGTGCCGGTGGACAAATATGGGGTAGTGGACCCCAAAGATGTCGCCCAAAAGATGAGGAAAGACACCGTCCTTGTTTCCATCATGCAGGCCAACAACGAGGTGGGCACCATACAGCCTATTAAGGAGATAGCCGAGGTAGTGAAGAAAACAGGGGCTATCTTCCATACCGACGCTGTAGCCAGCGCTGGTTCAATACCGATTAATGTCAAGGAGCTGGGGGTAGATGCCCTGAGCCTGGCCGCTAACCAGTTCTACGGACCTAAAGGCGTTGGTGCTCTCTGGCTCAAGAAGGGAGTGCGCATCATCCCCTTCCTTGATGGTGGTGTACAGGAGGAGGGACGGAGGGCTGGAACTGAGAATGTGCCCGCCATCGCTGGGCTGGGCAAGGCAGCTGAGCTGGCTAAGGCCGAGATGGCAGCCAGGGCGAAACGCTTCACCGCTCTGCGCGACAAGCTCATCGCCGAACTGCCCAAACGCATCGAACATGTTAAGGTCACCGGGCACCCCACCCAGCGCCTGCCCGGTCATGCCAGCTTCTGCGTTGAGTTCATCGAGGGAGAGGCCATGCTCATGCTCTTAAATCACCAGGGCATAGCTGTTTCCAGCGGCTCAGCCTGTACCTCAAGGGCACTCAAGGCCTCTCATGTCCTCATCGCCATGGGCATTCCTCACGAGATAGCTCAGGGGTCGCTCCTATTCAGTTTTGGGCTAGATAATGCCGAAGAGGATGTTGACTACGTATTGGAGACGATGCCGCCCATCGTGGACAGGTTGAGGCAGATGTCACCACTATACGCCAAATTCTTAAAAAGTAAGAGGGGAGGGAAATAAGATGCCGGTTTATAGCGATAAAGTGATGGACCATTTTATGAGCCCCCGCAATGTGGGCGAGATAGAGAATGCCGATGGTGTCGGTGAGGTAGGCAACCCCGTCTGCGGGGATATGATGACCTTCTACATCAAGGTCGATGATAACCACATCAGCGATGTCAAGTACAAGACCTTCGGCTGCGGCGCCGCCATTGCCGTTTCCAGCATGGTCAGCGAGATGGCCAAAGGGAAAACCCTGGAAGAGGCCAAAAAGATAACCCCGGCGCTGGTGGCCAAAGAACTGGAGGGGTTGCCCAAGAACAAGTACCACTGCTCCAATTTGGGCGCCCAGGCTCTGAACAAGGCTATCGATAACTACCTGAAGAAGCAGGGTAAAGGGGCCAAAAGCAAAAAGGGGGGAAAGAAATGAAAGAGCACAGAGAGTCGAAAGAAATGGTCAAAAAGTGCTTCTGTCCCTACTGTGAGGAAGAGATTAGCCTGGCGGAGTTACCCTATTGCCAGCCCTGCGGCGTAACTCTGCGCTACTGCCGTCATTGCCAGATAGCAGTGCCCAGGGAAGCCGAGGTCTGCCCCGGGTGCGGGGGCAAGCTGGAAGGGAAATAGAGGAGGGCTATAATGACAGAAAAGGTTACCCTGGTGGTATTCAGCGGGGAGATGGATAAAGCCCTGGCTGCCTTCAACATCGCTATTGGTGCCGCTTCCATGGGGATGGAGGTGAGCATGTTCTTCACCTTCTGGGGCCTGAACATCATCAAAAAAAACGAGGGCCCAATCAAAAGCCGGGGGATGATGAGGAAGATGCTCAATTTTATGAACCGCGGCGGCTCCAAGAGATTGCCTTTATCCCGATTCCACATGTGCGGTCTGGGCAAATGGATGATGGGCAAGCTGATGAAGGATGCCAAGTTCCCCTCCGTCGATGAATTGATTGCTACCGCTAAGGAAGCGGGGGTCAAATTTATCGCCTGCACCAACACCATGGGGGTTATGGGAGTCTCCAAGGACGCCTTTATCCCCGAGGTGGACAGCTTCGGCGGAGTGGCTGCCTATATGGCTGAGGCTAAAGAGAGTCAGGTTAATCTCTTCGTTTAAGGAGGCAATATGAAGGCAGATGCCACCCTGGATTGCATTGGGCTCTATTGCCCCATGCCTATTTACCAGACCGCTAAAAAGATAAAGGAACTGAAACCGGGGCAGGTGCTGGAGGTTCTGGCTGATGATGAGGGGATAAAAGAGGATATGCCCGCCTGGTGCCGAACCACTGGAAACGAGCTATTGGGCATCGAGGAAGCAGCCGATGGTTATAAAGCCTATGTCAAGAAGCCTAAATAGGCCGAGGTGAAAAATGGACATTAAAGCTCTATACAGGCTAGGCTATGGCCTTTATATCGTAAGCTCCAGGAAGGGTAAGAAGTTCAACGGGCAGGTCGCCAACACCGTCTTTCAGATTACTTCTCAGCCCCCCACCATTGCCGTCAGCATCAACAAAACCAACCTGACCTATGAATATATCAGGCAGAGCAAGGTCTTTACCGCTTCCATACTCGCCCAGGACACGCCCCTGGCTTTCATCGGGCACTTCGGCTTTAAATCGGGGCGGGAAATAGACAAGTTCAAGGGCATCAACTATAAAATAGGCGCAACCAAAGCACCCATCGTCACCGACCATACCCTGGCTTACCTGGAAGCCAAGGTGCTTCAGGAGGTGGACGCGGGAACACACAGCATTTTCATCGGGGAGTTGGTGGGGGCAGAGGTTATCGGGGAAGGTGAACCGATGACCTACGCCTACTACCACCAGGTCAAGCGGGGCACCACCCCCAAGACTGCCCCCAGCTATATTGCCGAGCAAAAGAAGGAGGCATCAGCTAAAATGGCTAAATACGAGTGCACCGTTTGTGAGTATGTCTACGACCCCGAAATGGGAGACCCCGACGGCGGGATCGAACCGGGCACGCCCTTCGAAAAGCTGCCCGACGACTGGGTTTGCCCAGTCTGCGGAGCTGACAAGAGCGATTTCGAGAAAATAGAGGATTAAGTAATGACGTACGGCAAATGCCCGGGACAGGATATGCGAAACCTGCGGGTATCAGTACACAAGTGCCCCAACTGCGGCGCTGAGGTTGAAATCTTCTCCGACGAGATGCGGATGAAGTGCCCCAAGTGCAAGCAATACGTCTACAGAGAAAAGGTGCCCTCCTGCATTGAGTGGTGCGCCTCCGCCCGCGAGTGCCTGGGTGAAGAGAGATGGAAGCAGCTGAAGGGTACCGATAAAAAGTAGCCGCTAAGAAAAAGAGCTGAAGTCTATTTATAAAGGAGTCAGCACCATGGAAAATGACAGGATTTCATACCACAAGTCTGTTCGTAAAGTGTATGACAAAATCAAGAGCGACAATATGAATAACATCTGGGACAGGTACGAGGCACAGGGCCTGGGAGGTAATCCTGACCAGAGATGCCCATTCTGTATGGGAGGAGTTCGCTGTGACTTATGCTCAAACGGTCCCTGCCGTGCTGACGCAGCCAAAGATAAGAGAGGGGTATGTGGAATCACTGCTGATGGTATGGCTATGCGCATGATGCTGCTCAGAAATGTGATGGGCGCATCTACCTACCATTATCACACAGACCAGACTATCAGGACACTCCGGGCAACGGCAAGGGGTCAAACACCTTTCGTAATAAAAGAGCCCGATAAGTTAAAGAGTTTTGCCCAGAGGTTGGGGGTAAATACATCGGGTTCGGCTAAGGAAATTGCTCTCAGCCTCTGTGATCTTGTAGAAGCAGATTTTAACCGAAAATCCTACGAGCCAAGTCAAATTGTGGAAGCCCTGGCTCCCAACGAGCGCAGGGAACTGTGGCGGAAGCTGGATATCTTTCCCGGCGGTATTTATGGTGAAATGATGCTGGCCACAAGTTCGTGCCTTACCAATGTCGATGGTTACTACTTAAGCTTGGCTCTGAAAGCTATGCGCCTCAGTATAGCCATGGCTTACCAGAGTCTGATTGTCACCGAGTATTGCCAGGATATCCTCTACGGAATACCAAGACCACACAAGATGCCGGTAGACCTGGGAGTACTGGAGGCTGACTATATTAATGTGCTGCCAAACGGTCACGAGCCATTCCTGGGTTTTGCTATGGCTCAACTCGCCCGAGAACCGAAGTGGCAGGAAAAGGCAAAAGCTGTAGGCGCCAAGGGCTTGCGGGTCATCGCCAACATAGAGACGGGACAGGAGATGATTCAAAGGTGGAATATGGACGAAGTGTTCTACGGCTTCACCGGGAACTGGATTACGCAAGAGGCAGTCCTGGCAAGCGGATGCGTGGACCTCTTTGCCGCTGACATGAATTGCTCAATGCAAATTGACCCGCTATACGCTGAAAAATATAAGTTCAAGCTTGTGCCAGTAAGTGAGCTGGTCTCCTTTGAAGGCGTTACCGACCGTATCAACTATATGCCTGAGAAAGCTGAAGAGCAGGCTGCTCAGCTGTTGAAGATGGCAATCGATAACTTTGGAGAACGCAGAGCTTCCGTCAAGGCAATGTCCGGGCTGCCTATAAAAGAAGCCGTTGTTGGCTTTTCTACCGAAAGTATACTCGAAGCGCTGGGGGGCACCCTTGACCCTCTGCTCAATACCATTAAGAAAGGAGCTATCCGGGGTATCGCCGGATTTATCTCCTGCACTACCCTCAGGGATTCTGGTCAAGATGTGCATAGCATAGCTATAGCCAAAGAGTTGATCAAACGCGACATATTGGTTCTTTCTATGGGATGTGGAAACGGGGCACTGCAAGTCGCCGGACTCTGCAGTCTCGAAGCCAAAGAATACGCCGGCGCAGGACTTAAAAGCCTGTGTGAAAGTCTAAACATCCCTCCCATTCTAAGCTATGGTACCTGCACCGATACTGGACGTATTGCCGATATGCTTGCCGCCGTATCAAGTGCCTTAGGTGAGGTGCCCATTCCAGATCTCCCCGTGGTTGTGGCAGCACCTGAATACATGGAACAGAAAGCCACTATAGATGCCGTATTCGCTCTGGCCCTGGGACTCTATACCTACGTCAATCCCATACCAACCGTCACCGGAGGACCAAACCTGGTCAAACTGCTAACCGAGGACTGCAAGCAGGTGACCGGAGGTCAGTTGGATGTGGAAAATGACGCGGTCAAAGCAGTAGATGGCATGCTGGCTCATATAGAAGCTAACCGTAAAAAGCTGGGAATTTAGAGGGAGAGGTGGAAGCAGCTGAAAGGAAAAGGTTAAGGGGAGTAGCCATAAATAACAAAGGAGGAGCCATGGACAAGAAGAAAATCATTGAACTATTGAATCTTGACCTTGAGGGGGAGCACGGTGCTATCATCCAGTATCTGACTCATGCCTACGGCATGGGCGAAGGCGAGATGTCCTGTGAAATTGAAGCCCTCGCCAGAGAGGAAATGCGCCACCTGGACTGGCTGGCCGAGACCATTGTTGAACTGGGCGGCACCCCCAGCCTCAAGCGGGGGAATATGCGCATGGGCGGCAAGGCGGTGTCGGAATGGATGGCCAATAACGTGTTGCTGGAAGATGACGCCATAAAACTCTACAAAGAACACATCCAGGCTATTGATGACCCCAAGATAAAAAGGCTGCTCAAGCGCATCCTTTCCGACGAAGAATCCCACCGTGGTGATTTTCAACACTTTGTAGACAAGTCAAAGAAGGAAGGGGCCAAAGATATAAGGGGCAGCCGCCAGGATGAGACCCCCAAGGTGCTTAACTGGGGCATTGAGCATGAATACACCGTCATCCTCCAGTACCTGCTTAGTTCCTATCTGACACCAAATAAAGAGGTTAAGAAGGAAATGGAAGACCAGGCCATTAACGAAATGCAACACCTGGGCTGGCTGGCTGAGGAGGTGGTTGATGGCGGTGGCACTCCCCGAATCGAGCACACTGAGGTTGACCGCTCTAAGAAGACACCCGATATGCTCCGGGCCGGCATCAGTATAGAAAAGGAAGTGACCGAAGCCTACGACAAGGCCGCCAAGAAGATGAAAGACCCCGACTTGAAAAAGCTTCTCTTACGCATCAGAGACCACGAAATCTACCACACCGATATCTTCAGCGATCTGCTAAAAGAAGAGGAAAAATAAAATAACTAAATCTAGTGGAGCGGGAGATGAGACTATAACGGAGGAAAGCGCTATGGAAAAGCTGATTAAAGAATTCATGGCTAAAAAAAAGTTTGCCGTAGTTGGCGCCACCGACAACGCGGAGAAGTACGGCAACCGCATATTTAAGAATCTAACCGGCCGCGGCTATGAGGTCTACCCGGTCAACCCCAACCTGGAAGAAATCGAGGGGGTCAAGTGTTACCCTACCCTGGCCGACATCCCCGTCAAGGTCGATGTCGTCGACTTTGTCGTGCCGCCAAAGGTAACCGAGTCTATCCTCAAGGAATGTAAAAAGCTGGGGTTGGACAATATATGGCTTCAACCTGGCTCGGAGAGCGACGCCGCCATCGCCTTCTGCCATGAGAACGACTTTAAGGTGGTGCATGGCACCTGTGTTATGTTAAACTAAGGGCGTTAAACTAGTTAGCGGGAGGAACGCATAATGAAGATTGCCGTCATCAGCGATAATGGCACCACTGTAAGCCAGCACTTCGGGCGAGCGCTCTACTACGTAGTGGTAACTGTGGAAGACGGCGAGGTTGTGGAAAAGGAAAAACGGGATAAGCCCGGTCACCACAGCTTTGCCCACCAGCGCCAGGAACACTCTCACCACCCTGGGGAGGGTCACGGTTTCGGAGCTAAATCCCAGTCGAAACACGCCGCTATGGCCGAACCTATCGCCGACTGTAAGGTCCTTATTGCGGGGGGGATGGGTTGGGGAGCCTATGAGAACCTGACCAGCCGTGGCGTTGAGACCATCGTCACCGACATCAAAAACATCGATGAGGCAGTGAAGCTATACCTGGAAGGGAAGCTGCTCAATTTGCAGCAGCGCCTGCACTAACTCACCTCACCAGAGCCGACTGACAAACCGTTTGCATACCCTATTGCTTTGCTGTTAGAATAGCTTGGTGTTTCATTACGGTTAAATCTAAAAAATACTAGTTCAGGGCCTGGCAATTGCCCCCCAGCGAGCTGGGGGGCAAACAATGTAATTTTCTATGGATAAGAAAGCCTTTTTCGTACTGGTCGCTACCATGCTAATCTCCATGCTGGGGTTCGGCATAGTAGTGCCGTTGCTGCCCATCTATGCTGACCAGCTGGGGGCTAGTGCCCTCGAGATCGGGTTTATCAATGCTGGTTTCAGCCTGGCACTCCTGGTGGCCCTACCCATAATGGGCAGGCTCTCCGACCGCAGCGGGCGCAAGGTGTTTCTCTGTGCTGGACTGGTCATTTTAACCATTGCCTCGCTCGGCTTCATCTGGGCACAGAGCCCTCTCCAGTTAATAATAGTCCGCGTCTTTCAGGGTATCGGCGCCTCAATGCACCTGCCTATTGCCCAGGCTTACCTCGGTGATATCACACCCAAGGGCGAGGAGGGCAAGTGGATGGGCCACTTTGGCGCTATCCTCTTCGGCAGTATGAGCATTGGTCCACTATTTGGCGGCGTGCTCACCGACCTTTTCAGCGTCAACACCACCTTCCTGGTGATGGCTGCTCTCTGTTTGATTGGCTTGATAGCCACCCTAATCTTTCTGCCCGAAGTAGCCAAAAGGACTGACGCTGCAAAACAAAGCGCCGCTTTCACCGGCTTACGGAAGAGCAAGGTGCTGAAGGGGGCATTTGCCTTTCGGATGGCAAATGGCTTCGGTATGGCCAGCATGATGACCTTTTTACCCATTTTTGCCAGCCAGAACCTCGGTTTGAGCGTCAGTCTTATCGGGCTGTTGATAGCATCACGAGCACCACTGGCGCTGTTGCAATCCTACACCGGCACACTGGCTGATAAATACGGTAGACGAGGACTGGTAGTCGGCGGCGGCGCCGCTGCCATTATCTTTATTGCCTTGATGCCTACGGCAGGCGGCTTCTGGCCACTGCTTATAATGCACGCCCTTATGTCCATCGGTATTGCCTTTGCCATGCCGGCAAACACTGCCTATGTCGTTGAGGAGGGCAGAATATTTGGTATGGGAGCTAGTATGGCACTCTTCATGATGGCCATGCAAATCGGTATGGGGTTCGGACCCATCATGCTCGGCGGCATTGTTGATTCTATAGGTATTGAGTCGGCTTTCTACTCAGCATCTATCGTGTTACTGCTGGGTATCGCCGTTTTTGTCTGGTTCACCCGAGGGTATTCACCACCCGTTAAGCAGTCAGAGTAAGCCCTGCCCTATTTCTTAACCCACGCCTCCCTTAACTCTTTTAGCCAGTCCAAGATAGGAATCTCCCGACCGCAGACACAAAGCCCGCACTGGTTGCAGCTACTGATGTCGTGCTTTTCCATACGATAAATAGAACGCGCCGTTTCCATATCGTCGTACATCATGGCATCGTTGTAAAGCTCAAAGAGGCGAGGGACATCAATGCCCTGAGGGCAGGGCATACAGCCGTAGCAGGAGGTACAGGGGATGGGCCTCAGCTTGCGGTAGGCATCCCTGACCCGGGCGATGAGCACTTCTTCGGCCACGGTTAGGCTGTCCGCTTCGGCGCTACCGGCAAGGGTTATACTCTCCTTCAGCTGCTCCATGGTGCTCATATCGCTGACGGCAGTGGCCACTTCGGGGTGGTTCCAGACCCAGCGCAGCCCCCATTCCGCCAGGGGGCGCTTTTGGGGAGCGGTTGCCCATACTTTAGCTACCGAGGGGGGAGGCTTTCTGGTTAGCCTGCCACCCCGAAGCGGTTCGGCGGCCACCACCGCCAGCCCTCTATCGGCGGCCAGCTTCAAGCCGCTGACGCCCGGTTGGTAATCGACGTCCATATAGCTATACTGGAATTGGGCCAGAGTCCAGCTATCGTAATCATCCAGTATGCCTCGGAGAGTCTGGAAGTAGTCATGGAGAGAAAAGCCCAGCTTACCAATGCGCCCGTCGGCCATAGCCCCTTCCGCCCAACGCAGGACACCGAGCTCTTTTAATCTGGGCCAGCTATAGCGGTTCAGGCCTCCCAGGAGAAAAAAGTCTATACTGTCCGCCTTTAACCATTTGAGCTGCTGGTCCAGATAGCGGTCGAGGTCAGCCGAGGAATCAATGAAAAGGGAGGGCAGGCTGGCGGTAATCTTGACCTTGGCGCGGTAGCCGTCCTCAAGCGCCCTAGTGACGACACGGGTCAGCCGTTCCTGTCGCTCAAGGTCGTAGGGACAGCCCAGGTCGAGGTAGTTGACGCCGTGTTCGGCGGCGTAGCGGAGCATGCCAACGGCTTCGTCTATATCCAGCGGCAGCCGCTGGACGCCGAAGCCCAATACCGAAACCTTCCAGTCCAGCCGGCCAAACCTGCGGTATTTTATTTATATGCCTCCCTTAGTTACGTCCCTGCGCAAGGGGTTATTCTTCCTCATCCACCCAAGGAGAATCGTGCAGGCCGCTGAGGCAGCACACGATAAAGCCATAGGGCTTATCCGTCCACCTGGTGATTAGTGGTAGATGATAAAATCCCGAGGGGCAGATGGCGACGGTGGGCGTGTTGAAGACATGCCGCTCGTAATCCTCGCCCATAGCCAGCTCCTGTTCACAGCCCAGATAATTCAGGTTGTCGGGGTCGAGCCCGACAAAGACCAGTATCTCCTCTTCAGGATGATAGTGGGCCTCGCCGCCGCGGTGCCATATACCTGAGCCAGTGTAAAATCCCCAGGTAAAATTGACATCGAAGCCCTCCAGGTCGTTGCCGTAGAGCCAGACCAGGTAATCAGCGTTTCCCGGCCCCAGCAAGCCCACCTGGTCCAGGTCCATAGTAAAATCAGGGTTATTCTTCTTGAATTCCTCAAACAGACGTTTATCCTTGGCTATAATTGACATCCTGACTGGTTCGAAACCGGGGCCGAGTGGCTTGACCAGGTGTCCGTACTTTGAACCCTGCGTTTTAGCCTTTTCGGGAAGCGCTTCGGCCTTGTAGTCCGCGGCTAGGCCGATATGGTAATGGGCGATAGGTTTATCAAGTTTCTTCACCGTAACCGGGCCGTGCGGCGTCCCCTTAGGCACGGTGATTACCGAGGGTACGTTAAAAACATGTTCCTCGCGTTCCTCACCCAGCTCTACCGATATTTCGGCGCCCAGATAGGTGATATCGGTGTTATCGATGCCGGCAAAGACCAGGCACTCGTCATAAGGGTGCACCAGCGCCCCTTTGAGGGGGTGAATATTCCCGGTTTTCTTAATGAATCCATAGGAAAAACTGGCGTTGAACCCCTCCATGTCCTTGCCTTCCATCCAGAAACGCGGCTCGGCATACAAGCCTGCGGGCGGTTTTTGGACGAGTAACGGTTTTACCAGATGGGCATGCTCTTTCTTGGCCATTTTTAATGAATCCTCCTGAATAATGATTTCTCTACGCTTAGGCTTCCACCCAGGGAGAAGCGTGCTCGCCGCTGAGGCAGACCACGATAAAGCCGTAGGGCTTATCCACCCAGCGGGTGATAAGGGGGAGGTGGGGAAAACCCCCGGGGCAGATAACGAGGGTGGGCGTGTTGAAGATATGCCTTTCGTAGTCCTTGCCCATGCCCAGCTCCTGCTCACTCCCCAGATAATTCAGGTCATCGGGGTCAAGCCCGACAAAGACCAGTATCTCCGCTTCGGGGTGGTAGTGAGCCTCGCCGCCGCGGTGCCATTTACCACACTGGGAGTAGAATCCCCAGGTAAAGTTGACCTCGAATCCCTCAAGGTCCTTACCGAAAAGCCAGGCAATCTGGTCGCCGTTGCCGGGGCCAACTCCCCTCTCCGCCGGATGCAGGATGCCGGAACGGTCGGCGATAAAGGCATAGTCCAGTGGCTCGTCGGGAGCGGGCGGGCCCGGCTTTCGGGCATCGTAAGCCTTCCAGTCGATATAGGTAATCAGCCGTTTAATCAGGTGCCCGTGCTTCGTGCCAGTCGTCTTCGCCTTCTGGGGAACTTCAGCTGCCTTGTACGCTGGGTCCAGCCCGATGGTGTAGTGGGCGATGGGTCTATCTACCCGCCGGAAGTTGACCGGGCCGTGGGGCATGCCCTTGGGGATAAGCACCACCGAAGGCTCGTAAAAGACGTGCTCTTCACCCTCTTCGCCCAGCTGGACCGATATTTCCCCGCCCAGATAGTGCATGTTGGTATTATCGATTCCGGCAAAGACCAGGCATTCGTCATAAGGATGCACCAGCGCCCCCTTTACGGGGTGACAAACCTGGGGTTTCTTGACGAAACTGAAGGAAAAAGTGGCGTTGAAGCCCTCCATGTCCTTGCCTTCCATCCAAAAACGCGGCTCAGGGTAGAGCCCGGGAGGTCCCTTCTGGACCTTTAATGGCTTTATCAGATGTGCATATTCCTTTTTAGCCATTTTGGTAAACCCCCTTTCAATAGCAAGCATAGCAGGCACGGGCTTCCTGGTCAAGATGCCCTGACCTATAAACCAACAGTATTTGCGAAAAAATAGTTTATATTATATACTATATATATAATAAATTATTGTCCTGGGAGGAAGTCGTGGAAAAAACCGGGGAAATGCGAGGAGACATTGTAAGACGAACGGCCGATGGCCTGCTGTCCGTGCCCCCGCTTATTTTCCGGGGGGTACGGCGTAAGCTTCTCAAGACGGCGCTGGACAACATGAATATAGATGTCTCGCCGCTACACTTCGAGATTATGAGGCTACTCAAGGAAGAAGGCACCCTCCACATCACCGAAATCGGGGAAAGGTTGCAGCTAGCCCGAGCCCAGATGACCCACCTCATAGATAAGCTGGTGGAGCTGGAAATGGTGGAGAGGCAAACCGATAGCGCCGACCGGAGGGTGACCAATATCGTGCTCACCGATAAGGGCAGCGCCTTCCTGGAGGAACACGGCGGCAACATACGGAAGGCAACCAAAGAGTTTGTGTCTGGCCTCACCGATGAAGAACTGGCTGACCTATCGGCTTCGCTAGAGAGACTGCGAGAGATATTGTCCAGATTGCAGTAGCAAGCCCCACCCCCACCACTACCCTATTAATCTAACGGGATGTGCATGTATGGTAAACCAACGAAATCAAAGCGTGCTTGACGACCACCGAATCGGGCGGCTGCTGCTTAAACTATCCCTGCCCACCTTTTTCGGCTTTTTCGTCATGACGCTCTACAACGTGGTGGACACCATCTTTATCGGCCACTACATAGGTCCCCTGGGTATCGCCGGGCTTTCCATCGTCTTCCCGCTACAGATGCTGTCGGTAGGCATCGGGGAAATGACGGGGATGGGCGGGGCATCACTGATTTCAAGGTCAATCGGGGCCGGTGACATAGCCAAGGCGGAGCGGACACTGGGCAACGCCCTGACCGCCAATATCATACTCTCGGTGGCGTTAATGGTAGCCTGTCTGGCTATGCCCGACTTCTGGCTCCGGATCATGGGCTCCTCAGAGACCATCCTCCCCTACGCCCGGGACTACATGACCATTATTATTATCGGCATGCTCTTCATGACCTTCGCCATGGCCATGAACAACCTGATAAGGGCCGAGGGCAACGCCCGCATACCGATGATTGGTATGATTATCGGCGCCGTCTCCAACATCATACTCGACGCCATATTCATCATACCGCTGGGGATGGGGATACAGGGGGCGGCGCTGGCTACGGTGCTGGCCCAAATGGTCTCCGTCGCCTTTTTTATGAGGTATTACTTCTCGGGGAAGAGCTTCCTCAAGATCTATACTCGGAACATGACTATCCAGTGGAACATATTGAAAGAAATCCTGGCTATAGGGCTTGCTTCTTTTTCCCGGATGGTGGCCGTCAGCTTTTCCGCCATCTTCGTCAACCGAATGCTCATCCTCTACGGCGGCGACCTAGCTATCGCCGCCTTCGGCATCATTCACCGCATCATGATGTTCGCCATTATGCCGGGCATCGTTATCGGCGGAGGTTTGCAGCCGATTTTGGGCTTTAACTACGGGGCCAAACGCTACGACAGGGCCATAAAGGCGATTCTCATTGCTACGGGCGTCGCTATTGCCTGCGGGTTGTTCGTGTTTGGCATCGTTTATTTCGCCCCGGAACCACTTATCCGCATTTTCACCGACGATGCCGAGCTGGTTACTCTAAGTGTCTATGCCGCCAAGCGTATCTTCTTAGCCCTGTACATGATAGGCATCATAATGGTGGGGTCATTGATCTTCCAGTCCATCGGGAAGGCGTTACAGTCGTTCGTCACTGCTATAGCCAGGCCCATCCTATTCCTGATTCCAATGGTGTTCTTACTGCCCCCCGTCTTAGGGCTGGACGGGGTGTGGTGGTCCTTCCCCATCTCGGATGGGCTTACCTTCCTGCTAACCGTCCTGCTCCTTATCCCCCAGATAAGGGAACTAAGGAGAAAACACCGGTTGAGCAGGGGGGCGCTGATAGAACCCTGACCGGTGTTAAGACGCCGACTAGAAGTACATCTTGCCGGGGCCAACGCTGAAGTGGAAGATAGGCTTATCTATTCGGTGAAAGTATAGCGGGCAGTGTTGCAACCCCTTGGGGATAAAGACCAGGCAGCTTTTGTTGATGATATGCTTTTCGTCCTCCAGCCATAGTTCCGCTTCGCCGCCTAAGTCATACATGTCTTCCGTATCAGAGCCGAAAAAGCCCAATATTTCGTCGTAATCGTGGGTATGAGCTTGTGGTCCGGGAGGCTTACCAGTCTTAGGATCAAGCGGAGGCCTAGGCCCGGGCATCAGCCAGACGCACTCCATATAGAAAGCACCGTCGATGACCTCATGGTCTATGTAGGCAACGCGGCCGGGAATGGGGCCTTTGGGGCTCCAGGGAGGCTTGACGATATCCTTCTTGGGTTTGTAGACAATATATTTCCCGTATTTGGATTCGGCCATTTCTAGTTCTCCCTTCTTTTATCCCCTTCTTTTATACTCACGGGAAAAGAACAGGTCGTGGAACAAGATGGGTTTATTGGGATCATTCACCTTTTTGAAATTAAGGGGGCAATGCAGCATTCCCGCGGGAATGAAGACCGTGGTGGCCGTGGTAAAAACGAATTTTTCCAGCTTTCCCTCTTCTTCGCCCAGGGTCAGTTCAACCTCTCCGCCCAGGTCGGGCATATTTTTCATATCTCCGCCGACGAAAATGAGGAACTGGTCGAAGTCATGGGCGTGGGTCTCCGAAATCATCTCAAAGGGTTCGCTAATGGGCCACCAGCTGAGAGAGAAATTTTTATCGCCGAAGCTCTGGTCACTTTTCAAGCCCAGAACCGAGTTTTTAACCTCGGTATGTCGCTGTTGTATTTCTTCAGGCACTTTCATATTTCGTCTGATGTATTTATCGAGATTTGATTTCATTGGTCTCTCCTTCCGGCAAATTGCATTTGCCTATCGCCTCCCCTAGTCCCCCTGCTCCGGTGGCAGTATCGCAAAGGGTATCTGCTGCCTCAGCTCGTCCAGTGTCCATCGGCCTCCGTGCTTGACCAGCGTCCTCGATATCTCTGGGTTCGAGTAAAGGTTAATCATGGGGCCGCCCACATTAAAGACCCGGCCGTTGATGTTAGCCGCTTCGTCAGAGGCAAGGTAATTTATAAAGGGAGCCACATCATCAGGGCTCGGCGTCATCTCCAACGAGAAGGCAAACTTTCTGTCCATCCAGGGGCTTTCCGACTCGGTCACGGCTTCGTCGTAAGCCGTCAGCTCAAAAGCGGCTCGCGTCTTGGCGAAGGGAGCGAAAGCGTTGCAGGTTATACCATATGAGGCCAGCTCTTCAGCCACCGCCAAGGTCAACCCCACCACCCCAGCGTTGGCGGCACAGTACTCAGCGTGCTTAAGAACATCACCTATGAATGCCCGCGAGGTGCAGTTTAATATCCGTCCCCACTTCTGCTTCATCATGAAAGGTACAGCGTGTCGAATACAGTTGAAATAGCCCTTGGGCTTGGTCAGGGTAACCTTGTCCCAGAGCTCCTCGCTCATCTCCCAAATAGGGCTGAAGCCGAAGGTGCCAGCAACGTTAGCCAAGATATCAATCCGGCCGAAGCTGTCAACGGCCGTCTCTATCAGCTTTCTGGCTGTCTCGAAATCGGAGACGTCGCCGAAGAAGGGCACCGCCTCACCACCAGCTTTCTTTATCGCCTCGGCGGTGGTCTCCGCGTCGCCACTGGCTTCTTTAAGCTGCGTGCGCAGGCGCTCCTTCTGCTCGGCGCTCATCGCCTTGAGAACCTTTTCGGTCATATGAGCATAACCGGTAGAACCGCGGCGGCGGTTATTGGTCACCACCTTAGCCCCCTCCTCCGCCATGCCCATAGCAATAGCCCGGCCGATCCCCTGGCCCGAGCCAGTTACTACGGCTACCTTACCTTTTAATAAATCGCCCATAGGCATCGTTCTCCTTCCAGTTCTGTTAACTGAAATTAAGCGGGGTTATTTGGTGGCTTTTAAACTCTGATGCAGGCGACCTTGTGGCCGCCACCAACGTCGCGGAGCGGCGGTACCGTTTGGCTACACTCCGGCATAGCCTCAGTACAGCGCGTGTGGAATCGGCACCCGGGAGGGGGCGCCAGGGGTGAAGGCATCTCCCCGGTCAGTATTATCTTCTCTACCCCTTTTTCCTCGTCCTCGGGCAATGTCAGCATCGAAGCTGATATCAACGCCCTCGTGTAGGGATGCAAGGGCCGTTCAAACAGCTTCTCGGCTTTGCTATATTCCACTATCTGCCCCAGGTACATTATGGCCACGGTATGGCTCATATAGCGCACCGTGGCTAGGTTATGGGCGATAACCAGATAGCTCAGGTTGTGCTGCTCCTGAAGGTCTTTGAGCAGGTTCATAATCTGAGCCCGAATCGAAACGTCCAGGGCCGATACGGGCTCGTCCAGAACGACCAGGCTGGGGTTCAAGGCCATGGCCCGCGCCACCGCAATACGCTGTCGCTGTCCTCCGCTGAACTCATGCGGGTAGTTCTCGGCTAGATCGGGGTTAAGCCCCACTTCTTCGAGCAATTCCGCTACCCGGCTCCGAAGCTGCTGCTTCTTTTGTTTTATGTTCACCACCAGCGGCTCGCCGACAACATCCCTTACCTTCATCCTAGGGTTCATGGAGCTCCAAGGGTTCTGCTGTACCGAGCCTAACCTGGGCCGATATTCCGTCTTAAGCCGCGAGGGGGAAAAATGGCTGAGGTCCTCCCCTTCGAAGAGAATAGTCCCCGAGGTTGGCTTTTCCTGCAACAACACTGCCTTGGCGGTGGTCGTCTTCCCCGCCCCCGATTCACCAACCAGGCTTAGAGTCTTCCCCCGTTCTATGGTGAACGAAATACCGTCAACCGCCCTCACCCAGCCGACGGTGCGCTGGAGAAGTCCTTTTTTAACAGGGTAGTGCTTGGTCAGGTCACGCCCTTCCAACAAAACATCGGCCATGAGCTATTCCACTCTCCAACATGATACGAAGTGTCCTTTGCTGATTTCTACCTCAGGGGGCTCTTTCTGGCGGCAAATATCCTCGGCGACGGTACAGCGAGAGGCGAATCGACAACCAGGAGGCAAGTTCATCAGAGAAGGAGGCTGCCCTTCAATCGAATAGAGCCGTCCGCCTTTCTGGTCCAGGCGGGGCACGGATTGCATCAGGGCGCTGGTGTAAGGGTGTTTGGGGGTTTTGAATATTTCCCGCGTCGCCGCCGTCTCCAAAATCTTGCCGGCGTACATCACGGCTACCCGATGGCACATACTGGCCACGACCCCGAAGTCGTGGGTAATAAAGAGAATGGACACATTTGTCTCCTCTTGGACATCCTTAAAGAGGGCCATATACTGAGCCTGTATGGTGGCATCGAGGGCGGTAGTGGGCTCATCGGCGATAAGCAAGCGTGGGTGGCAGGACATAGCGATAGCTCCCACCACGCGCTGCCTCATCCCACCGCTAAGCTGAAAAGGATAATCCCCCAAAATTACTTCGGGAGAAGGAATCTTTAGCAGCTTCAGGGCTGAAATGACCTCTTCTGTAACCTTTTCATCGCGAAGACCCTGGTGCAGCTTCACTGCTTCGGCTATCTGGTCGCCGACGGTGTAGACCGGGTTGAGCGAAGTCATCGGGTCCTGGAGTATCATCGAAATATCTTTACCGCGGTAGTGTCTCATCTCCTTCTTGTCCAGTTCCAGGAGATTCGTCCCGTCCAGGATAACCTTGCCGCTGACAATCTGACCCGCTGGCTCCGGAAGTAAGCGCATGATCGACAAGGCGGTTACCGTCTTACCACAAGCGGATTCACCGACCAGCCCGAAGGTCTCCCCCTCGTTTATGTAGAAACTTATCCCGTCAACGGCCTTGACCACGCCCTTACGGGTGAAGAAAAAGGTACGCATGTCCTCGACTCGAAGTAGCACCTTGCTCATATTTGCCTCAGCCTCGGGTCCAGTTTATCACGAAGCCAGTCACCCAGGAAGTTGCCCGCCAGCACCACCAGCCCGATGGCAACACCAGGGAAGAAGGATATCCACCAGGCGGTATCGATAAGGTTTCTCCCGTCATCAACCATATTCCCCCACGACGCGGCTGGAGGTGGGATGCCAGCACCGAGGTAGCTTAAAACAGCCTCCGTCAGGATAATCATACCTACCGACAGCGTTACCATTATTATCAACGGATTGATAATGTTGGGGAAAATATGCCTAACCATGATTCTTATCGGAGAAGTGCCGATGATGCGAGCCTG
>CAZRIU010000003.1:22991-24088 GCA_964600245.1 uncultured Dehalococcoidales bacterium | reverse complement strand
ATGCTGGCATTGATGGTGGGGCTGGCGGCCTGTACTCAGGCAGCGGGCGGTGAGTTGCTACAATCAGAGCAGCCGCGAGAGACGGCACCGCAGGTTAGCGATACCGACCGAGCAACCCTGGTCGATGGCAACAGCGCTTTCGCCTTTGACCTCTATCAGGAGCTCAGAGGGACGGAGGGAAACCTCTTCTACTCACCCTACAGCATCTCGCTGGCCCTAGCCATGACCTACGGCGGTGCCCGCGGTGAAACCGAGGCGCAGATGGCCGATGCCCTCAGCTTTAGCCTTCCCCAGAGCCAGCTGCACCCGGCCTTCAACGCGCTGGCTTTGGAGCTGGACAGCCGTGGCGAGGGCGCTAAAGGTAAAGACGGTGAGGGTTTCCGGCTCAACATCGTCAATGCCATCTGGGGGCAACTGGACTATGAGTTCCTAGCTGACTTCCTTGACCTGCTGGCGGTGAACTACGGCGCCGGCTTAAGAGTGCTTGATTACATCAACGCTCCGGAGGAGTCCCGCGTCACCATCAACGACTGGGTAGCCGACCAGACGGAGGGTCGAATCGAGGATCTGATTCCGGAGGGTATTATTAGTCCGATGACCCGCCTCGTCCTGACCAACGCCATCTACTTCAACGCCGCCTGGAACTATCCCTTTGAAGAAGATATGACCGAGGATGGAATATTTTACCTGCTCGACGGCGGTGAGGTGACGGTGCCCATGATGAGACAGACGGAGAGCTTGGGCTATGCCGAAGGTGACGGCTATCAGGCGGTGGAATTGCTCTATGACGGCGAGGAGCTATCCATGGTAATCCTGCTGCCCGCGCCCGGCCAGTTCGAGGCATTTGAAGAAGCGCTGGACGCCGCGACGGTGGCGGGGATTATCAAAGACCTAGGGCGCCATGAGGTCGTCCTGACCATGCCCAAGTTCGAGTTCGAATCGAGCTTCAGCCTTAAGGATACCCTGTCGGCCATGGGTATGCCCGACGCCTTCGACATGAGCGTCGCCGACTTTTCCGGGATGACGGGCGAGCCTGAGCTTTTCATCAGGGAAGTGGTGCACAAGGCTTTTGTCTCTGTCGATGAAGCCGGCACCGA
>CAZRIU010000003.1:8409-22891 GCA_964600245.1 uncultured Dehalococcoidales bacterium | reverse complement strand
GAAGCCGTCCACCCTTTCGATATATTCCTCAGGGTGGGTCTTATAGGACTGGCTGTGCTCGGCGTGGGGGACCTCCCAGAACTGGTTGGCGGGGTGGATGGAAAGCTCGAAGAGGAGCTGCATCTCTTCCAGTGAAATAAGCTCGTCGTTTTCTTCGTGAATGAAGAATATGGGGCAATCGACGTCGGCGACGACATCCTGCGCGTTGACCAGCTCGAAGTCATAGAAGATACGGGACATCAGGAGCACGCCAGGGATGAAGAAGTCCACCAGAAACTGCGGAATCCCCATCAGCGCCGCCTGATTGGCGACCATATCGTACACGTCGGCAAAGCAGCCGTCCAGCACCAGCGCGCCGACATCATTCTGGCTGGCGAAGATGCAGGCCGAGGCGGCACCGGAGCAAAAGCCGATAATATAGATGCGTTCCGGTGGATAGCCTTCACTCATCATATAATCGAAGGCGCCGCCGACATCGCGCTCGATGTTGGACAAGGACCGCCCTTCACCCTCCGACTCGCCTCGGCCCCGAAGGTCGAAGAGGAGGATATTGTAGCCTTCCGCCACCAGGTCGTGCGCCAGGTTCAGCGTATCGACGTTATCGTCGAGGCGGTGCTGGAAGCCGCCGTGAACGATGATGATAGCGTAATCGCCGTCAGCGGGCAGATACCAGCCCCGCAGCACCACGGCGTCATCGCGGCTGTTGAAAGAGACGTCTTCGTAGGCAAGGCCGACGGAAGCTGGGGAGACGTCTTCGTCGAGGGGGAGGCGGGGGATTTCCATAGCTTCATGGGCACCGAATATCGACAGGCCGACATAGACCACCAAGATAGCGGCGACGACGATGGCGATGATTTTTATTAAGCGAGCCTTTTTCATGATATCAATCGGGGCAAGGGGGCTTGAATCCCCCCTTTTTAGTGCAGGTATTCGCCGGCGTTAACGGCCAGCGTTTGTCCCGTTATCTTATCGGCTTCGTCGGAGGCTATAAAGAGCACGGCGTTGGCCACGTCTTCCGGCTCCACGTTTTTGTGGATAAGCTGTTTGGTGGCAACCAGTTCTTGGTAGAATTCCGGGTCATAGGCCCCCTGCATCGCCTCGGTCATAACGAGCCCTGGGGCAATGGCATTTACGTTGATATTGAATTCTCCCAGCGCCCAGGCCAGGGCGCGGGTCATGGTGACCACGCTGCCCTTGGAGGAGGTGTAGTGGATAAAGTGGGGCAGACCGGAGAAGGCCACGGTGGAAGCTATATTGATTATTTTACCCCCGCCCTGCTTTTTCATATAGGGGATAACCGCTTTAGAGCAGAGGAAGACGCCTTTAATATTCACCGCCAGTATCCGGTCCCAGTCCGCCGAGGTTACCTCTTCCACCGGCTTGACGAAGTCCTTAGTCTCGATAGTGCCGATGACGGCGGCGTTGTTGACCAGGATGTCTATCCGCCCAAAGCGTTCCGCTGTTTTTTTAGCCATCTCGGCGGTCTCTTTTTCGCTGGTGACATCGGTCTTGAGCGCCAGCACTTCCCCACCGACAGCTTTTATCTCTTCGGCAACGGGATTGCAGTTAAGGATATCGCAGATGGTCACTTTAGCGCCTTCTTTAGCGAAACGCAGAGCAAATACCCGCCCCATGCCGCGGGCGCTACCGGTGATAATAGCTACTTTATCTTTGAGCCGCATATCTTTGCCCCCTGTCGAAAGTCTGCCTGAAGTATACTATAAAACAGGCGGCGCCAGCCATCCCCACCTTAACCCGCTTCCGGTTCCACCTTGCCCGGGAACGGGGTAAAGGATTAGCCCCGCTCGGGCAGCATTGCCTCGGCGCGGAACCATTCCACCTGGTCACGGATGGACTCCTGCCAAGGCCGACTGGTGAAGCCGAGCTCCTGGCGCGCCCGCGCCGAGCTAACCTGAGAATTGCTGCGCAACACGTCAATGGAGTAAGCGGTAAACACGGGGCGCCTCCGCAGCAGTCGGTAGTAAACGCTGGCCAGCACCCCGGCGGCGCGGGCTATGGCCGGCGGTATCCGGAAAGTGGGGGCGGGGTAGCCGATATCTCTCTCCAGTTCCTTCATTAATTCCAGCACCTGTACTTGGGCGCCGGAGAAAATGTAGTGACGTCCATTCTGCCCCTTCTCGGCGGCGAGGACAAGACCTCGGGTCACGTCACGCACATCGACGAAGTCGTAGGCACCGCTGACATATGACTTCAGCTGCCCGCTGGCGAAATCAATTATGAGCTGGCCAATATTGGAGATACCGTAGTCCCCGGGGCCAATGACGCCCGTCGGGCAGCAGATGACAGCATCGAGCCCTCCCTTGGCCACCTCGTCGAGGAGAAGTAGGGTGGCGCGGGCCTTGCTGCGGGCATAGTCCCCCAGGACACGGTCGGGGTCGAAGGGCTGCGATTCATCAATGGCCGTGCCCAGCGGCGGTTCGGCGATGGCGTGGACGGAACTGGTGTAAACGAGACGGCGAACGCCGGTGGTGCGGCAGGCGGCAACGACATTACGCATGCCCCCCACGTTCACCCGTTCCAGCAGCTTGGCCATGCCAGGCATGATGGTGACAATACCAGCCAGATGGAAGACAATATCCGCCCCTTTGAAGGCCGATTTCAGGCTGGCGAGGTCAGTGACATCACCAGAGACAGTCTCGACATCGAGACCGCTAAGCGGGCGGAGGTCGTCGTCGGGGATCACCAAGGCACGCACTGCCTTTCCCTCTGCCTTTAGCTGGCGGACGAGGACATTGCCGATGTGGCCAGTAGCCCCGGTGACCACTATCATGTTTGATCTCCATGGGCGCTATCGTATTGGAGCTTGAGTATAGTGCCCATCGGTCACAGTGTCAATATCCGAAAATTGTGACCTGCTTCGAACACGGCCCTGCTGCCGGGTGTCGTACCAGTCACCCTATTCGACTATCGGCGACGGGTTTTCCTGGAAGGGGTGGGTGCGCAGAATCAGCGAGAAGAGGAAGGGGTAGTTGGTCTTGAGGTGCTCGACGTAGTCCAGCCACTCGCTGGCCAGGTGGTCGTACATCCGCTGGATATCGTCGGCGATATGCTCTGAATCACTATCGCACAGACCGGTGACCGACGGCCTGGCCTCAAGCTCTTCGTCGAGGTGGGTCACCGCCCAGAGCAGGTCGGTGAAGCGGTCGTGCTCGAGCAGGTTGGGGTTTTCCAGCATGGTCAGGATGAAAGTACGCTTACTGGCCATAAAGGTTTTGAGCGCTTCCAGGTCTACCTTGCTGCAGTCAAACTCGACCTTGAGGTCATAGGCGTAGGCGGCCGCCCGCCTGAAGTCTTTCTTGGTCCAGTCAGCGTTAATATTGAGCTGTTCGGCAATTTCAGCCTTGTTATCAAAGTAGGGGAAGAGGGTATTAAGCAGGTGGTAGCCGACTTCGGTGAAGAAGGCACCCACGACCATGTTGAGCTTTTGCAGCTTGGCCTGTTTCTCGCGGTGGGCCAGAACGCGCTCGATGATGACCACCACCAGCAGCACCTCAAGGGGCAGGAAGGCGAGGTCGCCGACCATGTAGATAAAGATATGGTGGACATCGCGGAAGATTAGGTAGTGAACGAAATAGAAGATGCCGGAGAGCGCCAAAAAAGCCAGCGCCAGGTAAATGAGAAAGGAGTAACGTCGGAACATTTTATTCCCCCCGAATAGCCCTAAATCCAATATAGCATATTTCGGCTTGGGGGGAAAAGGAAAGGGCGGGGCTTTTAGGCCCCGTCCTTAAAGTTTGCCGATATGCGTTCTATTCGATGTAGACGCGCACCTTTTCTTTACCGTTCTGAATATCCACCTCAAGGTCGTGCAGCGCCATGAGCAACTCTTCCAGGTCTTCGGGCTTGAGATTGCGGACGTCGAAGTCGATGCCCTTTTCCTTAAGAGCTTCGTTGACCTGGTCGGAAGCATCGGCGGGAATGAGCGAGGTGAACTTTATGCCAGCGCGGATGAGGGAGATTGGGATGCGAACGTTGACCCGCTTCACATCTTCGCCTTTGGGGGCGTCGGGGGCGGGGTGGATAGTGACGCGCAGGTATTTGGCGTTGCGGGGAGGTGTGGACCTGGGTTCATCGCCCCCTGGGCCGATAGCGGCCAGCAGCTTTTGGGCTTCTTCGGCGGTTATCTTGCCCTCGGCAAGCATGTCCAGAATTCTCTTTTGATTATCACTCATTTTCTTAACTCCTTACTTGAAAGACAGGAAAAGTTTGCTGTCTTTCTTTTCTATATTAATTTCTAAGCCGTGCAGGTTACAGATTACGTTACAGACCAGCGGGACGAAGAGGAGCACCGTTTTCGCCCAGCCGAAGAAAAAGGCCACTACCGCGGCCAAGAGTATCAGCGGGGAGAGGGCGATGAAGATAGCCGCCAGAATCAGCCAGGCTATGAAAACGGGCAGCCAGAGGACGAAACGCCCGTGGTGCTCGGTCTTGGATATATCTAGGCGTAAGAGTAAGGGTGGACAGTTCATTCCGACAACCTCCTGATCGCCTCTTCGGCATTGATGTCGCCGTTTTCGAGCTGGGAGAGCACGTCTTCTTCGTCGGGGAAGTCGAAGGTCTCGACGAACTCTAGCTTGTGGGCCAGGCGGTTGAGGCGGTTTTTCACCGTTGGGTAGCTTACGCCGAAGATGCGTTCGATTTCTTTGATTGAGCCGTGGCAGAGGACGAAGGCCATGACGAAAATCTGGTCCTCAGCCGAGAGGCGCGCCAGCGGCGGCAGCTCGAACTCGCCCTCTACGGCGATGCCGCTTTCGGCCATACGGACGCGCTCGACAACTATGGGCGCACCCTGGGTGAGCCGGGTCAGGTCAGACCATTCATTGGTCATAATTTAAACCTCCTTGGGCGGAATTATCAGTTTTATTAAGCCTTCCATTAATTTATTCAATCATATTATAGCATAGTTTTTAATTTTGTCAAGTCCTTTGCCAACGAATTTTAAAAAAATTAATTTCCATATTGATTTCCTCAAATGTGTTAGAATCTAAAGATATGGAAGAGGTATTGATTGCCCCCTGCGGCATGAACTGCGCGGTTTGCAGCGGCTACCTGGCCTTTAAGAATGACGTTAAGAGCCAGGGGGTGAAGATGCCCTACTGTGCCGGCTGCCGCCCGCGCGGGAAGAACTGCGCTTTCCTGAAGAAGAAGTGCGACCTTTTAGGCAAGGGACAGGTGAAATACTGCTACGAGTGCCCGGACTTCCCCTGCCAGACTCTGAAGCACCTCGATAAGCGCTACCGGACAAACTATCGGATGAGCATGATTGAGAACCTGGAGTATATCCGGGACAAGGGGGTGGCAAAGCTGTTGAAAAAAGAGTCAAAGAAGTGGCGTTGCCCCAATTGCGGGGGAGTGATATGCTGCCACAACGGCATTTGCTTCCAGTGCGGGGTGGAGCTATTGAAGGCTAAGAAAAAGCGGTATCGGTGGGAGGAGGATTAGAAAGTCTCCACCTCGCCCACCGTAACCAAAACCATACGCTTTGCCTTCTTCCCCGTCTCTGCCACCACGGAATCGAAAATCTCCCCTTTGGTGAGAATCTCCGTCTTGCCCCAGATACGGCACCTCCTGCCGGTGGTTGGTTCGAAGACCAGCGTCGAGAGCTGTGGGTTATCCCTGAGGTTGGCCATCGTGCGCGGGGAATCGATATCGACGAAGATGATACGCTCGTCGTCGAGGACGCGGAACGAGCCTTTGATGGAGACATGGGACTTGCCGTTCATGCTGGAGGTGGCGATGAGGGCGGGGCTGGCCTCGGCGATTATTCTCTTAGCTTCCTCGGTTAGTTTAGCCATATTATCCTCCTTAATGGCTTAGTCGGGGCTATAGCTAACCCCGGTCTGGGGGGACTCCCAAACCTCTACGGTGGTGAGGGATATTTTATCCCCGGCTAGCCTGGATGTCAACTCTTTATATATATCGGCGGCGATATTCTCGGAGGAGGGGTTGAGCTTGTCGAAGGGGGGAATATCATTGAGGTTGGTGTGGTCAAAGCGGGATATGACGTCAGATAGGTGGGCCTTTAGCTCGGCGAAGTCGTAGGCCAGGCCGATGTCGTCGAGGCCTGAAGCCTCTATCTTGGCCACCACCCTAAAGCGGTGGCCGTGCAGCGCCTCGCACTTGCCCTTATAGCCGCGCAGGGCGTGGGCGGCGTCGAAGTGCTGTTCCACCGATATGCGGTACACCCTAGTCCCCCTCCCACTTAAAGACGCCCTGGACTTCTTTGGCCGCCTTGAGCATTTCCTTGGCGGTCTGGCCGGTGACGGGGTGCTTCACGTTGGGGGCAATCTCCACCAGGGGGACGAGAACGAAAGCCCTTTTGGTCATGCGGGGGTGGGGGATGGTAAGCTCCGGGGTCTCCATGACCTCGTCACCGTAGAGCAGGATATCGATATCTATGGTGCGGGGGGAACCGGAGGGACCTCCCCAGCGCCCCAGCTTGTTCTCGATGCCCTTGCCCAGCGCCAGCAACGCCATGGGGGGTAGGTTGGTGGTTACCTCGCATACCAGGTTGAGAAAGCGGGGCTGCTCGATATTGCCCACCGGCTCGGAATCGTATATCGAGGAAATCTTTTTTATCCGCAGCCTTTGCCCCAGAAACTCCAGAGCCCGGTCGAGATTGGCCTGGCGGTCTCCCAGATTGGAGCCCAGGCCGAGATAGGCGGTTACTGCTTCATTTGCCAATTTGCCTCCTTCGTATGATAGCATCGCTCATGCGGCAGACCCGGACTATGGGCTTAACATCATGGACGCGCACCATGTCGGCACCGTGAGCAATGCCGATAGCCACGGCGGCGGCGGTGCCCTGCAACCGCTCACCGACGGGAAGGTCGAGCACCTTGCCGATGAAGGACTTGCCCGATGGCCCGAGCAGGATGGGCTTGCCCAATTCTCGAAGCTCGCCCAGGCGCCGGACTATCTCCAGGTCGTGCTGCCAGCTCTTGCCGAAGCCTATGCCGGGGTCGATGATAATGTTTTCGGCGGGCACACCGCATTGGGACGCTATCTTCAAACTCCCTTTTAGAGAGCTTATTACCTCGGTTATGGGGTCGGCATAGTCGGCGGTGTCGCGCCTGAGTACGGCGTCGTAGCCGCCCTTGTCACGCTGGTTGCTCATCAGGACAATGGGAGCCTGCCATTCGGCGGCCAGCTCGGCTAGGCGGGGGTCACTTTTCAAGCCACTCTGGTCGTTGAGCATCCTCGCCCCCGCCTCCAGGGCCCTTTGCGCCACATCGGACTTGGTGGTGTCGATGCTCATCGGTACGGCCAGCTCGCTGGCTAGCCTTTCGATGACGGGAATCACGCGCCGCAGCTCTTCGTCAACTGATACGGGTTGGGCGGCGGGGCGGGTGGACTCGCCGCCGATGTCGATGATGTCAGCGCCTTCCGCCGCCATTTGTTTCGCCCGCGCCACGGCGGCCTTGAAATCGTCAGCCAGGCCGTCACCGGAGAAGGAATCGGGGGTGACGTTTAGGATGCCCATGACATAGGTGCGCTCGCTCCAGCGCAGCTCTAGCTCGCCGCAGGTGGTAGCTAAGACCGATTGGCTTTCCATAACCAAAAACCCTGCTTCTATTTTAGCACGCTTTGAGCGGGGTGACTAGAGAGAGGGAGAGACTTAAGCGTTGCTTTGAGGGTGTGCCACTTCTCCACCCCACCTTTATTGGCGTACGTTGTTTTGACCCACCCTGCCCACTCTTAGAGGGGATTCTCCCTCTAGAATTCCTTCCGGGGTACGTCACCCACCACCCTGATCAGTTGGCGCTCCTTAATCCTGCTTCTGGGGGTTTTTAAGGGGGCTTTGCCCCCCTTTGAAAGACGTTTGTGGGCGGGCTGGTGTGGGACGCAAAACCGGGGGGTGGGGCGGTAAACGTTTGCCAGATGGGCTTGCCTAGCTAGCAGTTTGTATGATATGATGATTGACGATTACACCCCAAATTCCTCACCGACTGGGAGCCCTAATTGCGATGAAGGATAAGCTGGCTAAACTGTCTGAATTGGAGAGAAAAGCCAAGGCAGGGGGCGGGGAAAAGCGTATCCAGCAGCAGCACGACAAGGGTAAGCTGACCGCCCGAGAGAGGCTTGACCTACTCCTCGACAAGGGCAGCTTCGAAGAGCTGGACCCGTTTGTTAGCCACCGCACCACCGAATTCGGGCTGGCCGATAAGCAATACCTGGGCGACGCCGTCATCACCGGCTTCGGCAGGATTGACGGCAGGACGGTCTTCGTCTACGCCCAGGACTTCACCGTGTTGGGGGGGACAATCTCCGAGGTATCGGCGCAGAAGGTGTGCAAGGTGATGGACCTGGCCGCTAAGAACGGGGCGCCCATAATTGCCATCTGGGACTCGGGGGGCGCCCGCATCCAGGAAGGGGTGATGAGCCTATATGGCGTTGGCGAGATACTGCTGCGCAACAGTTTATACTCGGGGGTGGTCCCGCAAATATCAGTGGTGATGGGGCCTTCGGCGGGGGGAGCCGTCTATTCGCCGGCCATCACCGATTTCGTCTTTATGGTCAAGGGCACCAGCCAGATGTACATCACGGGGCCCGACGTGGTCAAGGCGGTCATAAGCATTGATATCACCCACGAAGAGCTAGGGGGAGCCAAGACCCACGCCGAGAAGAGCGGGGTGGCCCATTTTATCTCGGAGAACGAGCCCGACTGTTTAAAGAGCGTGCGACGCCTGCTCGGCTTTCTGCCCCAGAGCTATAAGGAAGAACCGCCGATGCTAAAGCCGACCGACGACCCGGAAAGAACGGACGAGAAGCTGCGCACCATTATCCCCGACGCGCCCAATAAGGTCTACGACATGAAGCAGATAATCAAAAGCGTCGCCGACAACGGCGACTTTATGGAGGTGCACCAGAGCTTTGCCCCCAGCCTGATTACGGGATTTGCCCGCTTAAACGGCAAGGTGGTGGGCATCGTTGCCCAGCAGCCGGCCCACATGGCCGGGATTATTGACATCAATGCCTCGGTCAAGGGAGCTAGGTTCGTGCGCTTTTGCGATGCCTTTAACATACCCCTGGTCAGCTTCGTCGATGTACCCGGCTTTATGCCCGGGCCCAAGGAGGAGCAGGGGGGCATTATCCGGCATGGGGCCAAGTTCATCTTCGCCTACGCCGAAGCCACCGTGCCCAAGCTGACGGTGATTACCCGCAAAGCCTACGGCGGGGCTTACATCGTGATGAGCAGTAAGCACCTGCGCGGTGATATTAACTACGCCTGGCCGACAGCGGAGATCGCCGTAATGGGGCCGGAGGGGGCGGTCAATATCATCTACCGGGAGGCTATCGCCAAAGCCAAGGACGGCGATAAGACCCGAAAGGAGCTGGTGGCGCAGTACAAGGAGAGCTTCGCCAACCCCTACCAGGCCGCCGCCAGGGGTTACATCGATAACGTCATCGACCCCAAGGTGACCCGACCCAAGCTCATCAGGGCGCTGGAGTCGCTGCCGAACCGAGGGGACGACACCCGTCCCCGTAAAAAACACGGGAACATCCCACTTTAGGAGAAGCAATCACCTACCCCCCACCCCGGGGCAAGCCCGGAGAGAGGAGTAAATGATGCCGACAGTAAAGAAGACAGCCGCCAAGAACCCTTTAAAGATAACCGACGTGACCCTCCGCGATGGACACCAGTCCTCGCTGGCGACGAGGATGATAACCGAGGACATGGCCGACATCGCCCCCGAGATGAACAAAACGGGCTACTATTCCATGGAGGTGTGGGGCGGGGCTACCTTTGACGTGCCCACCCGCTTCCTGAACGAGGACCCCTGGGATAGGCCGAGAGTCTTAAAGAAACTCATGCCCCATACTCCCCTGCAGATGCTGCTGCGGGGGCAGAACCTGGTGGGCTACCGTAACTACGCCGACGACGTAGTTAACGCCTTCGTCCACCACGCCGCCGAGGTGGGGATTGACATTTTCAGGGTCTTCGACGCCCTCAACGACGAGCGCAACTTCGAGGCCAGCCTCAAGGCAATCAAAGAGTGCAATAAGCACGCCCAGCTTTCGCTATCCTATTCGCTGACCGAGCCCAAGCTGGGAGGACCGGTCTACAATATTGATTATTATGTCAACAAAGCGCAGATTCTGGAGAAGATGGGCGCCGACAGCCTCTGCATCAAGGACATGGCCGGGCTGATTTCGCCCGACGACGCCTTCAAGCTGATTTCCGCCCTGAAAAAGGCGATAAAGATACCGGTGCACCTGCACACCCACTACACCAGCGGCATGGCCTCCATGAGCTGCCTCAAGGCTATCGAGGCCGGGGTCGATATTATCGACACCGCTTTAGCGCCCTTCGCCCTGCGCTCTTCCCACCCCGCTGTGGAGCCCATCGTGGTTGCCCTCGAGGGGACGGATAGAGATACCGGGCTCGACCTGGCCCATTTATTGAAACTGGGCCAGTATTTCGAGTCCATCGCCCCCAAATACCGCGACTTTCTGGACACGACCAAGATGTCCATCATCGACACGGCCGTACTGATGCACCAGGTGCCAGGTGGGATGATAACCAACCTAGTGGCGCAGCTCAGAGAGGCGGGCGCGCTGGATAAAATCGAGGAGGTCTACGCCGAGCTGCCCAGAGTAAGGAAAGAATTGGGCTACCCGCCTTTGGTGACCCCCACCAGCCAGATTGTGGGCATCCAGGCGGTGCAGAATGTCCTCTTCGGGCGCTATAAGATGATTTCCGACCAGGTTAAGGACTACTGCTACGGCTTATACGGCAAGCCCCCCGCCCCTATCGACCCCGAGGTGCAGAAGCTGGCCCTCAAGGGCTACCCTCGGGGGGAGAAACCCATCACCTGCCGCGCCGCCGACATGCTGGAGCCGGAGCTGGAGAAGGCCAAGAAAGACACCAAGGACATCGCCAAGGACATCGGCGACGTGCTTATCTATGCCCTGTACCCCACCACGGGGATGCGCTTTTTGCGCTGGAAATACGGGCTGGAAGAGCCGCCACCGGAGGTCAAGCCCAAGACCATGGAGGATATAAAGCGCGAGGATGAGCTTATCGCCAAGGCCAAGGCGGGCGAGCTGACCGAAGCCGGTCAGGCCGCCCCGACGGCTGGAGGCGTCCAGAACTACCGGCTCTATTTCGGCGACCAGGTCTTTAACATCGGGCTGGAAGCCACCGGTGCCGGCGCGGCGCCAGCGCCGACAGCGGCCAGAGCAACGCCACCACCGACAGCAGCACCACCACCCAAACCCGCCGAAAAGGCTCCCGAGGCCCCCGAAGTTAAGAAGGCCGAGCCCAAAGCGCCGCCGCCCAAAGCCGGCGAAACGGCCATTATCGCCCCCATGCCCGGCATCATCATACGCTACGAGGTAAAGGTGGGCGACACCGTCAAGGCTAACGACGTGGTGCTCATCCTGGAGGCGATGAAGATGGCCAACGCCATAACCGCGCCGGTGGGGGGAAAGATCAAAGCGATTAACTTCGCCGATGGCGACAAGGTAGCCAGAGACGAAGTGCTGGCGGTAATCGGCTAGAGATACAGGCTTTACGTGGCTAAAACATTAGCTGAGAAGATTCTGACGCAAAAGTCGGCGGGCGACGCCTGTGCCGGAGATATCGTTATATCCCGCGTGGACCTGGTCTTCGTGCAGGACACCACGGGGCCGCTGACGGTGAGGCAGTTCCAGGCCGGCAAGTTCAAAAAGCTGGCCAGCCCACAAAAGACGGCGCTCTTTTTCGACCACGCTGCCCCAAGCCCCAACCGCCAGCTTTCCAACGACCACCAGCTGCTGCGAAAGTTTGCCCAAGATATGGGCTGCCTTAAATACGACGTCGGCAGCGGTGTCTGCCACCAGATCGTGGCCGAAGCCCTGGCTAAACCGGGGGACGTCGTTATCGGCGCCGATTCCCACACCGTGACCGCGGGGGCGTTGGGTGCCTTCGCTACGGGCATGGGCTCCTCGGACGTGGCTGTTGTCTTCGCCCTGGGCAAGACCTGGCTCAGGGTGCCCGAGAGCATCAAGATAAATCTCAAGGGGAAGTTCGGGACAGGCGTAGGAGCTAAAGATTTAGTGCTGCACCTTATCGGCTCAATCGGCGCCGACGGTGCCACCTACAAGGCGCTAGAGTTCGCTGGCGACGGTTTAGCCAACCTGACCATGTCCGACCGCTTTACCATGGCCAACATGGCGGTGGAGGCGGGGGCTAAAGTCGGGCTTTTCCCTTCGGATAATATTACGCAGGAATACCTCAAGGCACAGGGGCGAGAAAAGGATTTCCAGCCCCTGGCCGCAGATAAAGACGCTGTATATGAAAAAACGATTAACATAGATTTAGGGACTATCGAGCCGATGGTGGCCAAGCCCCACCAGGTGGATAATGTAGCCAAGGCTAAAGAGCTTAAGGGGACTAAAATACAGCAGGTGTTCATCGGCACCTGCACCAACGGGCGGCTGGAAGACCTGGCTATAGCCGCCGCTATATTAAAAGGCAAAAAGCGGCACCCCGATACCCGACTGGTGGTGGCGCCAGCCTCGCCTAAAGTACTTCTGGAGGCTATCGCCGCTGGCTACATCAGGACGCTGCTGGAGGCGGGGGCGGTGATATTGCCCCCGGGCTGCGGCGCCTGCCTGGGCCTGCACCAGGGGGTGCTTGCCGACGGGGAAGCCTGCCTTTCCACGGCTAACCGAAACTTCAAGGGGCGGATGGGCAACCCCGAAGCCTTTATTTACCTGGGCAGCCCGGCTATGGCGGCGGCGAGTGCCATTAAGGGCGAGATTAGCGACCCCAGAGAGGTGCTTTAGTGCTTAAAGGACGAGCCTTTAAATTCGGCGATAACATCTCCACCGACCATATTACGCCGGGACGGCTGGCCCACCTGAGGAGCAACCTGCCCGAGCTGGCCAAGCACGTGCTTGAGGACGCCGACCCCACCTTCGCCTCAAGGGTAAAGAAGGGGGACTTCGTCGTCGCCGGCAGCAACTTCGGACTCGGCTCCAGCCGTGAGCACGCGCCACTGGTCATCAAGATGGCCGGGGTCAGCGCCATACTGGCCAAGTCGGTGGCGCGCATATTCTTTAGGAACGCTATCAATCTGGGGCTGCCGGTGTTAATATGTGATACTGACGGCATAAACGACGGGGACGAGCTTGAGGTCGACCTGGCTAAAGGCACGGTTAAGGATATAACCAACGGCCAGCAGCTTAGCTTCGGCAAGCTGCCCGAGGCCATGTTAAAGATACTAGGGGAGGGGGGGCTCCTCCCCTACATCCAGAAGCACGGCGACTTTAAGCTCTAAAGGAATAACCATGGTTCATAATGTCACCTTTATTCCCGGCGACGGCATCGGGCCCGAGGTCAGCGAGGCGACAAGGCGGGTCCTCGAAGCCAGCGGCGCCCGCTTTAAGTGGGATGTGGTCTATGCCGGCGCTGAAGCGTTGGAGGCGTTCGGGGCGGTACTGCCCGAAGCCACGCTGGCTTCCATCAGGAAGAACCGCGTCTCCATCAAGGGGCCGGTGACCACCCCCGTAGGCTCGGGCTTCCGCAGCGTCAACGTTGCCCTGCGTAAGAAGCTGGACCTTTACGCCTGCCTGCGCCCCTGCAAGATATATTCAGGAGCACCGACGCCGTTCAAAGATGTCGATATCGTCGTGGTCAGGGAGAATACCGAGGGCCTCTACGCGGGCATCGAGTTCGAGGAGAGCAAGCCGGAGACGGAGCGGTTGCGGCATCTGGTCGCCGAGGCGACGGACAGCGAGGTCAGGGAGGATTCGGGCATCAGCCTGAAGGTTATCTCGGAAATGGCCAGCCGCCGCATCGTCAGGTTTGCCTTCGAGTACGCACGCACCCACGAAAGAAAGAAGGTCACCGCTGTCCACAAAGCCAACATCATGAAGTTCTCCGACGGGCTGTTTTTAGCCACGGCCAGAAAGGTGGCCGAAGAATACCCCTACATCGAGTTCGAGGATAGAATCGTGGACAACCTCTGCATGCAGCTGGTGAAGAGGCCGCAGCAGTTCGACGTGCTGGTGCTGCCCAACCTCTACGGCGACCTTATCTCCGACCTCTGTGCAGGGCTGGTGGGGGGGCTGGGGCTGGCACCGGGTGCCAACCTGGGCGACGACATGGCTATCTTCGAAGCCACCCACGGCAGCGCCCCCAAATACAAGGGGATGAACAAGGTGAACCCGATGTCGATGATGCTTTCCGGGGTGATGATGCTGAGGTACCTCGGCGAGAAGGAAGCCGCCGACAGGCTGGAGAACGCCATCGCCGCCGTTATCGCCGAGGGCAAGGACGTCACCTACGACATGAAACCCAACGGCGCCGAGGCCGTGGGCACCTCGCAGGTCGCCGACGCCGTAATCAGAAAGATGAAGGAAGCCAAATAGCCAAGATTACCATTATCGGGGCGGGGAATGTGGGCTCCTCCACAGCCCAGCGCATCGTCGAACGGGGCTACGCCGAGGTCGTCCTGCTCGATATCGTCGA
>CAZRIU010000003.1:0-8309 GCA_964600245.1 uncultured Dehalococcoidales bacterium | reverse complement strand
TCACCCAGGCCGTAGCCAAGCTCTGCCAGGAGGCCAACTTTAACCTAGGCGAAGATGTGCTCGCCGCCCTCAAGCAAGCCCAAAAGACCGAAAAGTCCCCGCTGGGCCGAGAAACCTTAAGCCAGCTCATCGAAAACGCCCGTATCGCCAGAGAGGAAAAAATACCCCTCTGCCAGGACTGCGGCACCGCCGTCGTCTTCCTGGAGATAGGACAGGACGTCCATATCACTGGCGGCGACCTTGAAGAGGCCGTCGAGGAGGGGGTGCGGCGGGGCTATGAGCAGGGCCACTTAAGGAAAGGCATCGTCAGCCAGCCCTTCTCGAAGAGAGCAAACACCAGCGACAACACCCCGGCTGTTATTCATGCTGGGATTGTTCCCGGAGACAGGCTCAAGATTACGGTTCTGCCCAAGGGGGGCGGCGCCGAGAACATGAGCAAATTAGCCATGCTACTGCCCAACCAGGGGAAGCCGGGGATTATCGAGCTGGTAACCAAGACGGTGGAGGAGGCGGGGGGCGACCCCTGCCCGCCAGTTATCATCGGGCTGGGCATCGGCGGGACAGCGGAGAAGGCTATGCTCATGGCCAAGAAGTCCCTGCTGAGAAAGGTGGGCCAGCCCAACCCCGACCCCGAGATTGCCCAGCTGGAGAAAGAGATTCTAACCCGGGTGAATGCGCTGGGGGTGGGGCCGATGGGCTTCGGCGGCACCACCACCGCCCTGGCCGTGCACGCTTTGGTCATGCCTACCCATATCACCAGCCTCCCGGTGGCGGTCAACCTGCAGTGCCACAGCGCCCGCCACAAAGAGGTCGTGCTATGAATATAACGTCGCCGATTAGCCCTAAAGTCATAGAAGAACTGACCGCTGGAATCAAAGTTAACATCTCCGGGGTCATCTATACCGCCCGCGACGCCGCCCACCAGAGGATCATCGAGGCGCTGGACAACGGCGAGAAGCCGCCCTTCGAGCTTAAGGGGCAGACGCTGTATTATATGGGGCCTTCGCCCGCGCCACCGGGGAAGGTCATCGGGGCGGCGGGGCCGACCACCAGCCGCCGCATGGACGCTTATACACCGCGCCTGCTCGCCGCCGGCGTTAAAGCCACGATCGGCAAGGGCAGCCGCTCGGCCGAGGTGAGGGAAGCCATAAAGAAGCATAAAGCCGTCTATTTAGTCACCACCGGCGGCGCCGGCGCACTGCTGGCTAAAAGCGTACGGCAGATAGAGCCTATATCTTACGAAGATTTAGGGCCTGAAGCCGTTATGCGGCTGGCGGTAGAGAACTTCCCGGCCGTGGTCGCCAACGATATCTACGGGGGAGACCTCTTCGAGCGGGGAAGGGCCGAATACAAAAAGGACTAGTCACACAATAAAAGAGGTGGGGAGAGAGACCTAAAGGGGTTACACCCCTTTAGGGTGGGACGGGTGGGAAGAAAAACCTTGGGGGGAGGAGAAGAAATGGACTGTATTTTCTGCCAGATTATAGAGGGTAAAATCCCCAGCGAAACCATATATCAGGACGAAGAGACAATCGCCTTCCGCGACATCAACCCGCAGGCGCCCGTGCACATAGTCATTATCCCCCGCAAGCATGTCCCTTCCTTAGACCAGCTAAAGGAAGCCGACTCAGCGCTGGTGGGGCGCATGGTCGCTGTGGCCAACAGGCTGGCCAAAGAGGAAGGGGTGGCCGATAGGGGCTACCGGGTGGTTATAAACTGCGGCAAAGAGGGGGGACAACTGGTGCCCCATCTGCATATGCACCTGGTGGGGGGGCGGCAGCTATCAGACCAGGTCGGCTGACTTCTGGTACTCCAGAAAAGCGAGCAGCCCGGCGATGCTCTTGGCGTCGCAGATGGCGCCCGAGGCAATCAAGCCCATAACTTGGTTAAGCGGCACCCGCACCAGACTTATGTTCTCGCTGTCCTCGGCCTGAAGGGGCTTGGGCACCAGCTCGGTGGCCAGGTAGAGGTGGAGGTATTCGGTGCAGAAGCCCGGAGACGAGTAAAAGCCGCCCAGTTTTTCCACTTTCTGGGGGAGAAAGCCGGTCTCCTCGCGCATCTCGCGGCGGACGGCGTCCTCGGGGGTTTCACCGGGGTCAATGCCGCCGGCGGGTATCTCCAGTAGTTCTTTTTCCACGGGCTTGCGGAACTGCTTCACCAGCAGGACGTTATCAGCGTCGTCGAGGGCGACAATAGCCACGCAGTTTTCGTGCTCGACAATCTCGCGCGTCGTCTCTTTGCCGCTGGGGAGCTTGACGGTATCGACCCGCAGGCTTAGCGCCCTCCCCTCGAAGACCATACGGCTGGATTGCGTCTCTTCGGCCAAGCTAGACCTCCAGGTTGTAGATAAGGGCGACCTCGTCGCAGTCGGGGAACTTGGGGCAGCGGTAGCACTCCGTCCAGACCTTGCGCGGAAGCTCCATCTTGTCCACCTGCTTAAAGTCGAACTTCTTAAAGAGGTCGGGGTGGTAGGTCAGGCAGAAGAGGGTGGTGATGCCCAGCTCTTCGGCCTCTTTCATACAGGCCCTGACCAGCTCGGCGCCGATGCCCTTATCGCGGCTGCCCTCAGCCACCGCCAGCGACCTTATTTCGGCCAGGTCGGACCAGAAGACGTGCAGCGCCACGCAGCCGAGCAGCTTATCGCCATCTTTAGCCACGAAGCAGTCCCTCATGTTTTCATAGAGCTCGCTCAAGGAGCGGGGCAGCATTTCGTCCTTTTCGGCGAAGTGGTTGATGAGCTTATGCATCTGGGGGACATCGCTGATTTTGGCTTTTTCTATCTTCAACTTTAGTGTTTTCCTTTCAGTTTTTGCTCCAGGGAGCGATAGAAGGTGTTTTTGGGGTGAATCCTTAAGAAACGGGCTCTAGTCGAGCTATGGCGCACGGTAATGACGGCGCCGTCAGCCAGGGGGGGATTGATGTGGCCGTCTATGCTCAAGGTCGCTTCGTGTACGGTGGCTACGCGCAGCTCGACCACCGCCGTTTCTGGCAGTACCAGGCTGTAGCCCAGGCTGAGGTGGGGCAGTATGGGCGAGAGCAGGAATTCCTTGGCCCTCGGGTGTAGGATAGGGCCGCCCGCCGAAAGCGAATAGCCGGTGCTGCCGGTAGCGGTGGCCACCACCACGCCGTCGGCCTTATAGGTGGTCAGCTTTTGGCCGTCGATGCTGGCCTCGATATAGACGACGCGGGCTACCGCCCCCCGCGCCACCACGACGTCGTTGAGGGCATAATAGGTAGCACCGTCGTCAATAGTGGCTTCGAGCATAGCCCTTTCGTCGAGCCAGCCCTTGCCTTCGAGCAGGGCGGGCAGTTTAGCCTCAGCCTCCGCAGCGCTGAGCTCGGTCATAAAGCCCAGCTTGCCCATATTAATGCCGGTGATGGGTAGGGGCGCTTTAGCGCCGGCGGCTATTTGAGCCGCCCTCAAGATAGTGCCGTCGCCGCCGATGCTGAGAATTAAATCGGTGCCGTCAACCTTAAGTTTGGCTTCTTCGGCTTCCCAGGCCGAGCAGAGCCACGCCGATATGCCCCGGGCGGCCAGGAAAGCCTTGACCTCCTCGGCCATGCTGCGGGCGGCGTCGTTCATGGGGTGGTAGAGAATACCGATTTTTTTCATAGCTCGTTACCTGAAATCAAAGCCAAAGCAGCCAAAAGTGTAGCATCGCCCCCTCTAGGTGTCAAGGCGGGGGCTAGGGAGCCTTGAGGCGCCTGGCGCCGATGACGATGGTACCCACCACACCGACCAGAAAGCCCAGCGGGCAGACAAGGACCGCCATAAAGAAGAAGGCATTATGCAGAAAATCCGTAAGGGGGCCTAATACAGCGATGTGGTTGCTTACCACGTTTAAAGCATAAAAGGCGTTGTGCAGAAGAACGAAGAGGAAAAATCCTGCCGAGGAAGCCCCGGTCAGGAGAAAGAATTTTCTAAGCCTTCCCTCAACCTTTCCCCACAGTGTGAATACTAACAGGGCGACGCCTAACAAGAAGAAGACAGCCAGCGGAGCCAGAAACAAAAGGCGGCTGGAGAACAGCTCTCGGAACGCTGGAATCAATAAGAGGCAGGCTATGACCAAAAAAACCCCTATCAGCGCCCAGAAGATAGGCCAGCGCAGTTTGTCGCTCAACGTAGCTTCCCCTTTTTACGACCGGGGGGCCTAGCCTTGCCCAGCTTTTTGACCGCCTTGCTCGACCTGAAGCGGTTCTGGTTGACAAAGCCGCGCGTTCGGTTCAACGTTTACTCCCTAAGTCTAGCGGCTAGCGTTACCAACTTAGTAAGACAGAGGCATCTCCTCGGCATCCAGCGCTTCTGGGGGCAGTTCGATGGAGACGGGCTGGTTGTAGTCGTAGAAGCGCATGGTCATTTCTATTTCCATGGTCATCTTGTCGAATTCATCGCTGGTGACGCCGACATCGCTGGGGCTCATTTCCATGACCAGCTTAATCTCTACCTTCCTAAGCAGGTAGCTGTCCTTAGCCAGCCATTCTTTGACCGTCAGCTCTTGGTAGATCTCGCCCATGTCGAGGTCGCTTAAGTCCGCGGGGAGAAGTCCCGATGTCTCTTCACCCAGCAACTCGGTCAGCGCGTCCATGTCGGGCTCTACCTCGAAAACGTAGCATTCGACGCCGTTGACTATCTCGGTGCCCTTATCTTTGATATCAATGGCCGTCGCCAGCAGCTCTACATACGGCTTGACCTGGTCCTGCTGCTGCCACATCGGCTCGGTTAGCGCCATCTTCATCCAATATTCGTCGCCGAGGATGTTCGCACCGGTGTACATCCAGCCCTCAACGACATAGATTTCGGCGTCTATGTCCTCGTAGCCCTCGCCCGGTATGTCCATTTCCATCTCCATGGTCATCTGCATCGCCTCGTTGACCATGTCCATGAAGCCAGAGCCGACAACCGCTACGGTCATCGTACCCGGGTCAGACCCGCCAACCACCTTTATGCTCATCGGCACGTCTATATCGAAGCTGATGGTGTCATACTCAGCAGAGGCGACATTGGCGATTATCTGGTCTATTTCCTCCTGAGTAAGCTTTTCCTCACAACCGACAAAGGCGACCAGACTGAAGGACAGTACCAGCGCCAGGGATAACATTAATAACTTCTTTAGCATCTTCCACCCCCTTATATGGGTAAATCATAGCATACAAAGGTGCCGGGGGCAAAAGCGAGTTCAAGATGGGGAACAAAAAAAGAGGCTTAAAGGAGTAAAACCCAGTGGGGGGTACAAAAGGGCACCATCCTTATAGGGTGGGTATTGGGTGGGAAATAGACGTGGAGGGGTGGGGAGCTAAGAAACAAACATCTTAGCCGCCATCTCGGCCAGCTTCATCACGAAACCGGGGATAATGCCCATAACAAGTACGCCGAAGCAGGAGAGGGCTAAAGCCACCCTCAAAGCTATGGAGGAGGGCACCTTGGTCTCGGAGGCGGGCTTGCCCAGCCACATTACCTTGACCACGCGCAGATAGTAGTAGGCCGATATAACGCTGTTGATGACGGCGATAATGACCAGCCAGAGCAGGCCGTGCTGCGCCGCCCCGCTGAAGATATAGAACTTAGCCATGAAGCCAGCGGCGGGGGGCATGCCGATAAGGGAGATGAGGCAAAGGGTCAGGGCTAAAGCCAGTAGCGGCGCGCGCTTGCCCATGCCCGCATAGTCAGAAATTAAGTCGCTATCAACCTTGCCCGATATAGCGATGATGGCGGTGAAAGCGCCCAGGTTGGTCAGGGCGTAGCTGGCCAGGAAGAAGAGCAGCCCGCTCTGCCCGGCAAAGACCGAGGAGTCGCTTAATACCGGGGAGACAAAGCCCACCGTGGCTAGGCCCACCATGAGGTAGCCCGCCTGGGCGATGCTGGAGTAACCGAGCATGCGCTTGATGTTGGTCTGGGTGAGGGCGATAATATTGCCCACCGTCATACCGATAGCCGCCAGGATAGCGAAGACCAGCCCCCAATCCAGGCTGAGCCAGTCGGGTAAGCCGAAAGCGGAGAAGAAGACCCTCAAGAGAATAGCGAAGCCAGCCGCCTTACTGCCCACGGAGAGATAGGCGGTGACGGGGGTGGGGGCGCCTTCATAGACATCGGGCACCCACATATGGAATGGCACGGCGGCAATCTTGAAGCCGAAGCCAGCGATGATGAGCACGATACCCGCGATAAGACCGGGGGCAGCCAGCACGCCCGAAAGCGACATGGACTGGATAGCCGCCGCGATATCGCCCAGCTGCGTCTGGCCGGTGAAGCCGAAGATGAGCGCCATGCCGAAGAGCAGTACGGCCGAAGCCACCGCCCCCAGCAATAGGTACTTCAATGAAGCCTCGGTGGACTTGGGGTCTTTGAGGAAGCCGACAAGGATATAGAGCGATATGCTGGTGAGCTCCAGAGCGATATAGATGGAGATAAGCTCGGTGGTGGCCGCCATGAGCATCATGCCCAGCGCCGAGATAAGCACCAGGGCGTAGTATTCCCCTTGAAAGCGCTTGAGCTTGGAGACGTAGTCCGTCGAGGCCAGTATGACCAGGGCGGCGATGACCAAAAAGAGCAGCTTGAAGAAGATGGCGAAATTGTCCACCGCCATCATGCCGAAGAAGATGGACTCCGAATCACCGCCCCACATGACGATGGCGAAGCCCGCCGAGACCACGATGCCGGCGATGCTGACCGCCGCCAGCCACCACTTGTTCTTGAGAACAAGGTCGAGCAGAATGACGAGGATAGCCACCCCCGCCAGAATCAGCTCCGGTATAAGCAGCTCGAAATTCAACATGCTTTAACCACCTAATAACCCCATTATGGGCGCCACGCCCATCTTGATGATATCGGTTAGGATGGCGGGGTAGATACCGACCCCCATAATCACGGCCACGAAGGCGAACATATAGACCCTATCCAGGATGCTGGCGTCCTTGGCTTTATCGAATTGCTTTAAGGGCGGGCCGTAGAAGACTCTTTGCAGCATCCAGAGGATATAGCCCGCGGTAATGACGATACCGAGTACGCCCAGGATAGTGGCCACCTGAATGCCGGGGACGACGGTGCTGGAGAAGCTGCCGACAAAGACCATAAACTCGGCGGCAAAGCCGCTGGTGGTGGGCAGCCCCAGTGAAGCCACCCCCGCTATCGAGAAGACGACGACGATAATCGGCATCTGTCTAGCTAAGCCGCCCAGCTTTCTTAAGTCCCTTTCGCCAGCATTATGCATCACTAAGCCCGCCATAACAAAGAGCAAGCCGGTGATAACACCGTGGCTGAACATCTGCAAAGCGGCGCCAGTCATGCTCACCTGCCCCAGGGCGAAGACACCGAGCAAGACATAACCCATGTGGCTGATGCTGCTATACGCGATCAGCCTCTTTAAGTCGGTCTGGCGCAGGGTGACCGCCGCCCCGTAAAGAACGCTGATGACGGCCAGTATTATCAGGGGCAGGGCGTAGTCCTGGGCGACGCCGGGGAAGATACTAACACATATTCGCATCATGCCGTAGCCGCCCATCTTCAGCAAGGCGCCCGCCAGCACCACGCTTACCGCCGTGGGGGCGTCGGTGTGGGCGTCGGGCAGCCAGGTGTGAAGCGGGAACACGGGCAGCTTCACAGCAAAGCCGACCAGCAGCAGGAAGAAGATAGCCGCCGCGGGCATAGCCGTCTGAATCATGCCCAGCCCGCCCTGGGCGATTTCGACCATGTTCAGGCTACCGGTGGTGAAATAGAGGCTGAGTATCCCCGCCAGCATAAAGGCGGAGCCGAAAAGGGTATATATCACGTACTTGATGGCTGAGTATTCTCGGCGCCCCGTGCCCCAGATGGAGATTAAGAAGTACATCGGGATGACCTCTATCTCCCAGAATAAGAAGAAAAGTAGCAGGTCGAGGGAGCAGAAGACGCCCAGTATGCTGGTTTCCAGGAGCAGGAGCCAGGCGAAGTACTCTCTGGGCCTGAGGTCAATCTTCCAGGAGATGAGCACCACCAGGAAGCCCAGGAATGCCATCAGTATCACCAGAGGCAGGCTCAGGCCGTCCACGCCCAGGTGGTAGTTGGCGTTTATGGCCGGAATCCAGGAGAGGCTCTCCTCGAACTGCATTACCCCGGCCATCTCCGCGGAACGGTCGAAGATGGTGAAGAGATAGATGGACAGCACCAGCGGGATGAAGGTGAAGACAGCCGCCAGCCACCTTATGCCCCGCGACGACAGGCGGGGGAGGAAGGCGATGAGCAGCGCCCCCACCGCGGGCAGGAAGATTATCGTTGTCAGGTAGTTAAAGTCCATAACTCCTCATCCAAAGATATACAGGCAGGCGATAATGAC
>CAZRIU010000002.1:0-24555 GCA_964600245.1 uncultured Dehalococcoidales bacterium | reverse complement strand
CCCCACTTTGACCATAACCTTGGCTAAAGGCTGCCTTACCTTGATACCAGCCTCACTCCTGGCAGCGCGCCCCAGGCTTGATATCTCCATGGCCAACTTGGTATCGGCGGCTAACTTCTTGTCAATCTTAGTCTTATCGGCAACCGGAAAATCGGCTAAATGCACGCTTTCCGGGGCGTCGGGTGCCACCGAGCCGACCAGGTTCTGGTACATCTCCTCGGCTAAAAATGGAGTGAACGGCGCCAAAAGTTTTGCCAGCGTCACCAGGCATTCGTACAGCGTGTTGTAGGCCGCCAGCTTATCGGCGTCGCTCTCGCTCTTCCAGAAGCGCCGACGGCTACGGCGCACGTACCAGTTAGAAAGTTCGTCGACAAAAGCCTCTATCTTTCGCCCCGCCTCAGTGGGGTTATAGCCCCCCAGCCCCTCATCCACGTCGGCAATAAGCTGGTTAAGCTCGGAGATAATCCAGCGGTCGAGCTCCGATTTCTCCGAGGCAGTCCCTTTTCCGGGGACGAACTTGTCGATATTGGCGTAGGTGACAAAGAAGGAATAGACATTCCACAGCGTGGACAGGAAACGGCGGCTCACCTCGGCCACCATAGCCTCGTCGAAGCGATAGACATTACCCGCCGCCGTGCTGGTTAAGAAATACCAGCGCAGAGCATCGGCCCCGTAGTTATTGATTACCGCCCAGGGCTCAACCACATTCCCCTTCGCCTTGCTCATCTTCTCACCCTTGGCGTCGAGGACGAGCCCTAGGCAGATAACGTTGCTGTAACAGCGCCTATTAAAGAGCAGGGTTGATATGGCGTGCAGGCTGTAGAACCAGCCCCGCGTCTGGTCGACCGCCTCGCTGATAAAATCGGCGGGGAAGCGCCCGTCGGTAAGTAGAGTCTCGTTCTCAAAGGGATAATGGTGCTGGGCTATGGGCATGGCTCCGGAATCGAACCAGCAATCAATTACCTCACTCACCCGCTGCATCTTGGCCCCGCATTTTTGACAATCGAAGGTCAGTTCGTCAACAAAGGGTCGGTGCAAATCCAGTGGCTCTTTGAACCCGGAAAAGCCCGCCTTATCCTTCAATTCCGGTACGCCGCCCAGGCACTCGTAGTGACCGCAGGACTCACAGCGCCAGACCGGCAGTGGTGTACCCCAGTAGCGCTCCCGCGAGAATGCCCAGTCCACATTGTTTTCCAGCCAGTTTCCGAAGCGACCGTACTTGATGTGTTCTGGATACCAGTTGATTTCTTTATTGCCATTGACCAGAGCATCCTTGATGGCTGTGGTCCTGATATACCAAGTCTGCTTGGCGTAGTAGAGTAGCGGTGTCTCGCACCGCCAGCAGAAGGGATAGGTGTGCCTTATCTTCTCACTGCGGAAGAGCAAACCCTTTGACTTAAGGTCGGCAAGGATGTCTTTATCAGCTTTTTTGACGAATTTACCAGCGCCTGGCAAAGTCCCGATGACTTTACCCTCCAAATCAACTGAATGAACAAAATCCAAGTCATTATCTTTACCGGCCTCATAGTCCACCTCGCCGTAGGCCGGCGCCATGTGAACTATACCCGTCCCCTCCTCCAGAGAGACGAAATCGGTAACGATTACCCTGTAGGTTAAGTCCTTGGTGGCTTTTTGCAGCGGCAGCCCTTCACTCATACGGCGGCGCTCCACCCCGAACTCATGGGGGTTAAACAATGGTTCGTATTCAATGCCAACCAGCTTGCTTCCCTTCAACCGCTTTACCACCTTGTAGTCCTCAAGTCCCACCACCCCCACCAGCGTCGAGGCCATAACCAGGTAATCATCTTTGCCTTTTAGAACAGCGTAGTCAGCGTCGGCGGCGACGGCTAAAGCCGTATTCCCCGGTAATGTCCAGGGCGTCGTCGTCCAGGCCAGCAGGTAGACGGGCTTATCCGAGGGCAGTCCCGAAGCTTTCGCTACCTTGAACTTTATGTAAACCGAAGGGTCGTCGGCGTCTTCATAGCCGAGGGCGACTTCGTGTGAACTTAGAGAGGTGCCGCAACGAGGGCAGTGGGGCGTGACCCTGTAGCCCTGATAGATGAGGCCTTTATCCCACAGTTGTTTGATTGCCCACCAGACGGTCTCAATGTAGTCGTTGCTCATCGTCATGTAAGCTTTTTCCAGGTCTACCCAATAGGCAATGCGCTCGGTGAGGTTATTCCACTCCTTGAGGTAGCGAAAGACGCTTTCCCGACAGCGCCTATTAAACCGTTCCACGCCGTATTGTTCAATCTGCTCTTTGCCAGAGAAACCAAGCTCTCTCTCTATTTCCAATTCTACGGGCAGGCCGTGAGTGTCCCAGCCGGCAATGCGCGGCACATAATAGCCTTTCATTACTTTGTAGCGGACGATGACATCCTTAAAAGTTCTGGCCAGAACATGATGGATGCCTGGATTGCCATTGGCAAAAGGAGGCCCCTCATAAAAGACGAAACGAGGTCTTCCCCGGCGCTGTTCCACACTTCGCCCAAAGATCTTCTTGTCTTTCCACAGGCCAAGGACTTTCTCCTCGGCCTTGGGGAAATTCACCCTACTGCCGACAGGCTCAAACATAAAACCTCCTCTATAACAAAAAATCCCGCCCTCTAGGGACGGGACTTCACCCGCGGTACCACCCTATTTCCCCCGCTTTTAACAGCAAGGGCACTCCTTTCAGGGCACATTCTAATGCCCTCGTCATTGATAACGGCTGACGCTACCGACCAAGCCTACTAGGTGCGTGCACCGTTCGGTTGGTGGCTCGGGAGTGATTTTCAGGGGACGGTAACGTCTGCTTTCACCCTACCAGACTCGCTTTAGTGCCCGCTCTCCCCCTACTCCTCTCCGTCACTGCCTTTACCGCTAAAGATTAGCACAGCTCGAAAAATAAAACAAGCTGCTTATATCTGAGGTCAATGACTAAACCAATCGGGGTAGATTCGTGTGAGTATTACAGAGGGTACAGAGGGATCGCACGAAGGTCCAATATACTTAATAGGGTAGCTAATTCCTCTCGCCTTAAGTGCCTGCAATCCCTCAACCGCCTTGGCCATCATTGCCGGTGGCAGCGCCATAACCATCTCATCCTCGGTAACGGTGCCGAACTCCCTCTCTCCCAGGCAGGGGATAGCCAGGGCCGGCTTGCCGGTGGTATAACACTGAGCCAGGCCATCGGCGCAAGAGCCTTCGCCGATAAAGAAAAACTGAAAGCGCTCGTAGTCCTTAAACTGGAGCCCGTTCATCAGCAACATCATCTGCGCCGGGTTGCCGTAGATTAATATAACATCGGGGTCAAATTTCCCTGAAGCCAGCGGGGCAAGCACCACAGCCTCTCCCGGGGGTACGGTGGGGTAGACCGCCATTTGTTTTCTGGCTTCCTCCACGTTGGCAAACCAGGTATTGGCAAAGGAATTTGCCTCCCAGGCGATTTCCTTTTCGGTAGTAGCCGCCAAGCCGTTTATTCGAGCACAGCGCTCACCGAGGTTGTCCCTGGTCACCCCCACCGTCAAGCCTATCCTTCGCGCTAGAGCTGGTACCTGGCAAAAAGTGGCTAGGCGGTCAAGCGGCATCACCTCCGGTATTTTCTCCAGCTCCGCTAACTTCTCCAGTCTCTTGTAGGCAATCGGACTTGTCGGTAGGCAAAGCAAGCGCTCCATCTCCTGAGTAAGCCCTGCCCAGTCAGTCTTGGCCATTTCTCCCCCTTTCTCCTGTTATTCTCAAGCAATCAAAGCCGGGCGGCTATTGCTCTCGGGGCGTAATGACCACCTTGCGTGTCTCGCCCTCGCCAACGCTCTCGGTGGTGACATCGGGGTCATCGGCTAGGGCCAGGTGGATGATGCGCCTCTCGTAGGCCAGCATCGGCTCCAGGGTAAACGGCCTGCCCTTGGTCTTGACCTGCTCCGCCATGCGCTGGGCTAAAGCCTGTAACGCCTCGTAGCGGCGCTGCTTATAGCCCTCGACGTCGATAACTATGGGCACCCTAGCCTGAGTCTGATGGGCCAGGATAAGCCTGACGACGTACTGTAGGGCGGAAAGCGTCTGCCCCCGCCTCCCGATAAGGATACCGAGGTCGTCACCGCTCACATCAAGGGTAATGACCTCACCAGCCCCCTCACCACCCCCCACCGGGGGTTTGCTCTGACAGGCCACCGAAGCCGTCACCCCCATCCGGGCCAAAAGGGTCTCCAGGACCTCCCGGGCCATATCGTTCACATTCTCCGGCGCGCTGACCAGAGGCTCAACTCTTACCACGGCCTCCTCGGCCCCCAGGCCCAGGATACCGTGCTTACCCTCTTTTACGACGGTGACCTCCACCTCTTCGCGACTTAGGTTTAGTGTCTCTAATGCTTTTTGGATGGCCTCCTCCACGGTCCGGCCGCTTTCCTCCAGACTCTTCATAGCTCAAACCCTCTTCCTGTGCCGAGCTGGGCACGATGTCAGCACCGCCCGCAGGTGCTTCCTCCACCGCGGCGATGCGTTGTTTATACTTCTTATCCCGGCCGGTATCCTTCTTGGGCGACGACTTCACCAGGCCTCCCCACCCCCCGATCCAGTACTGCAAACCGATTCTGAACAGGTTCGAAGTCACCCAGAAAAGGGCCAGACCGCTGGGGAACGAAAGAGTTAACCAGGCAAACATAATGGGCAATATCCAGAGCATCAAGCTGCTCTGTGTCTTCTGAGCGGGGTCGGGCGACGGCGTCATAACCATCTTCTGCTGCACCCACATCGAGGCGCCCACCAGCAGCGCCAGGAAAATGTCGCCAGTAGCCAGGTTCAACCAGAGGAACTCGTTGGAAAGGGGAACCGTGGAATAAACCACCGGCCAGGAATAGAGATACTGGGAAAGCCCCACCAGGTTCTCCGGGATTACCGCCAGCACCCGCATGATGGACTGGAAAAGGGCAATCCAGACAGGCATCTGGATTAACAGCGGCAGCAGGCAGCCGGCCGGGCTAACCCCCGACTCCTTGTAGAGCTTCATCTGCTCCCGGGCCATTTTCTCCTTGTCTTTGCCGTACTTCTTCTTAAGCTCGGCAATCTTGGGCTGAAGCTCCTGCATGGCCCTGGAAGCGCGAATCTGCTTCAGCGTCAGGGGGAGCATGGCGCCGTTAACCATAAGCGTCAGGGCGATGATAGCCAGCCCGAAGTTGTTGAAGAGTACGCTGGTCAATACAACCAGGACGTTCATCACCGGCTCTACGGCGATTAGATTCCAGATTTCACCTATTCCCACTAAATACCTACCTCACTATTAGTTAATGGGTTGAATCCACAACCTCACGCCGGTATCAGCGTTAAGGGCATGGAGGTTTTGATCCTGACTATAAACATAGAGAACGCCCTCGTTTAAGGAAAGTGGGGCGTATATCTTCTCGGCTAAATCGGCAAAAAGCCCGAACTGATTATTAACCGCATCTATGGTGTATATCTTGCCCTCCTCAGTGGCGATAAGAACCCTGTCTTCGGACAGAACCGGCCAGGAACGGACGGGGCTCTCCAGGTCGAACTCGGTTATCTCGACCCCAGTCAGGGCATTCAATGCATAGACCTTATTGTCGAAACAGCCGACGTAGATGGTGTTCCCAAAAACCACCGCTCTCGTCCAGAACCACTTTTCCGCCTGGAATTCCCACCTAAGCGTGCCGTCGGCAGCATTTATGGCGTAGAAGTATCGGTCGAGGGTGCCGACATAGATCGTGCCGTTATCGACCAGCGGTGTGGAAGCGAAAGACCCTTCCGCCTCGAACTGCCACTTCTCGCTGCCGTCGGCGGCATCGATGGCATAGAGCTTCTTATCAAAGGAACCCACGTAGAGCGTACCCGCATCATAGGCGGGTGTTGACCATATCTTGTCCTCGGTGGTGAAGGGGAAACCCGGCTGTATATCACCGGTAGCCGCGTCCAGGGCATAAACATTGCCGTCAGAGCAGCCGAAATAGAGCTTGTCCAGGCCGATCACCAAGCCGCTGACGATAGGCTCCATATTGCCTTCACGGGGATAGACCCAGCGTAACGCTCCCGACTCGGCATTAAGGGCATAAACCTTGCCGTTATAGCCAGCAACATAGACCAGCTCTTCGGAAAAAACGGGGCTGCCGTAAACGGCCACCGGTAGCGTCGTTTGGGCACAGCCGAAGCCGCCTGACGGCGCCGCCCCTCCCAGGGCGACCTCCCAGCGCTGAACGCCGGTCTCCGCGTTCACCGCCACCAGCTTGCCCTCCGTTACCGGCGTCGCACAGCCGAAGCCTCCGGCCTGTTTCAGAGAGGGGGACAAAAATATAGTCCCACCGCTTATGGTGGCGCCGGAACCGCCTTCAGGAGAACCCCTGATGTCGGTACAACCGACCAATACCAGCCCCACCAGGAGCAAAATAATCAGCAGGCTAATCTTGCCCACCGGTAGCGCCTTGTTTCCAATCCTCACCTATCCGTTCCCTCCATAGTCAATATGCGGCACGGGGTCATAGCCGCCGGCATGAAACGGGTGGCAGCGGGCGATGCGCCTTGCCCCCATCCAGATCCCCTTAAAAAAGCCAAAACGAGAGATAGCTTCATAGGTATATTGAGAACAGGTCGGGCTATAGCGGCAGTTGGACGGCAAGACCCGCGAAAGCGTAGCCTGATAAAGCTTAATTAGACCTAAGGCAAGCCCCTTCATACTCCCTCGCTAAAATTCTGGCCCGGGACAGTAAACCCCGGACTGTTTTCTCCAAGTTCGCGAAGCTGGCCGCCGCCGCTTTAGGGCGGGCGATAAAGATAATATCCCATCCCCCCTCCAGCGGCAACACACGCAGGATTTCGCGCATTCGGCGTTTTACCCGGTTTCTCACCACCGCCCCGCCCAGCCGACGGCCGACCGAGAACCCGTACCGGGACAAGGCAAGCTGGTTAGGCAAAGCCTTCATCACCATCAGCTCGCTCGCCCAGGAGCTACCCTTCTCATAGACCAGGGTATAGTGCTCCGACTTGGTAAGGTATTCTTCACCTCGCATGGTTACACCACGGTCAAACGCTTACGTCCCTTAAGCCGTCGTGCCTTCAAGACATCTCGACCAGCACGGGTACTCATTCTGGCCCGAAAGCCATGCTCTCTTTTTCGGGGAATACTCTTTGGTTGATAAGTTCTTTTAGGCACAATAACTCCGCAATCAAATCAGGATGATTATACTTCTGTAACCTGTGGGGTGTCAAAGGGGAAGGGACAAAGCGGATTTATAAGGGCACCTAAAAGGGCACCCTATATCGAGCTAATCGCGTACACCAACGCCCCCTGTCTTATGGATGTGCGCCGGTACATAAGGCAGCAGGGCTAAGTGCCGCGCCCTCTTTATGGCCAGCGCCAGGGCGCGCTGATGCTTGGCACAGGTACCGGTCTTACGCCGGGGCCCAATCTTACCCCTATCCGATATGTAGTGACGCAACTTAGCCGGGTCTTTGTAATCTATCACCTGAACGTTATCGACACAGAGAGAACAAAACCTGCGCCTCGGTATATATCTCGACCTGCCCGGCTTTTTAGCCTTCGATTCGTCGGCTCTTTTTCTAGCCACCTCTTATTATATTACCTAAACCCTTCTAGTAGATTCCTAACCCTCATCGGGGAAGGGCACTTCTTCTACCGTCGGCTCCGGCTCGCTGGGGCTGGCCTCCTCGCCCCCCTCCCCGGGAGTGGGAGCCGTTGCCTGTCGGTCAAGGAAGAGCACCCGGTTAGCCACTACCTCCGACCGGGAGCGCTGCTGTCCGTCCTGGCTCTCCCAGGTGCGGGTGTGCAGCCTGCCCTCGGCATAAACACGCTGACCTTTGGTAAGATACTGGTTGCAATTTTCGGCTAGTCTGTTCCAGGCAACTACGCTAAACCATTCCGTCTCCTGCTTACGCTCGCCTTCGGGGGTGGTGTAAACTCTGTTGGTGGCAACACGGAACGAAGTTACCGGGTTGCCGTTAGGGGTGAAACGCATTTCGGGTTCAGTGCCAACATTTCCTATAATCATCACTTTGTTCAGGGTCAACATCGCCGTAAACTCCTTTCGCCCTCACCCAAATCCATAGGAAACAGGCGTTTTTACTTAAATTAGCTATCTAATCTTACCAGTAAATGCCGTAGCACCTCCTCAGAAATCCTTAGGCTGGCTTCAAGCCCTTCGCCCGATGCCGCTTTCATCTTGCACCGGAGCAGAACATAATTGCCTTCCCCAAAATGCTTAATGGGATAAGCCAGTTTACGCTTACCCCAGCGGTCTACTTCGCCAACCGTGCCGCCATCCTGGCTAATCAGGCGGCTGATATCATCCACTATGCTGTCAATGCCGTCATCGGCAAGCTCGGGGTTGATAATCACCACCAGCTCGTAATCGCGAAGCTGCTGGCTTTCCTCGGTAACCATATTCTCCTTAGTAACCATGCTCTCCTTCACCTGTTGAGATTAGCTATTATATCACACAACCACTGATGCGACAACACCTCGGCTTAAGCGTCAGCTTGACAGGGCAAAGTGCCCCTGATAGACTTTTCTTACCGAAACGGCCCCGTGGTGTAGCGGTCTAACATGCCACCCTGTCACGGTGGAGATCGGGGGTTCGAATCCCCCCGGGGTCGCCACCACCCCATCTTTTCAGCCCCTTAGATAACTAAAGGCGGAAAGGGCAGCGGTGGCACCGTCGCCAACAGCAGAGGCAATCTGGCGGGCTGAGCTCTGGCGGACATCGCCCGCAGCAAAGAGCCCGGGGGCTGAGGTCGCCATCACTTCGTCGGTGACGATATGACCAGCCTTAGTCAGCTTTAATATATCAGCGAACTGCTGGCTGTTGGGTTTAAGCCCCACGGCGACGAAGACGCCTGCCACCTCCAGCGTCGAAGACTTTTTAGTTTTCACATTGCGCAGCTTCAGCGCCTTAACCACCTCCCCACCCACAATCTCCTCCACGATAGTATCCCAGATAAACTTTATCTTGGACTGAGCCATAGCCCGCTTCTGTAGCACCTCACCCGCCCGCAGCTGGTCCCGGCGGTGTATGACGTAAACCTTGCTGGCGTGCTGGGTAAGCTCCAGGGCGTCGGTGATAGCGGCATCGCCCCCTCCCACCACCGCCACCTCCCGCTTGCGGAAGAAAAAGCCGTCGCAGGTGGCGCAGTATGACACGCCGTGCCCCACCAGTGTTTCCTCGCCGGGAACGCCCAGCTTGCGGTACTCCGAGCCGACAGCGATAATAACCGCCTTAGCCTCAAAGCTGCCCCCCTCGGTAATAACCTTGTGCGTCCGCCCCGCTTTCACTCCCGTGACCTCGGCCGTTAGCGTCTTCAGCCCGTATCTAGCCGCCTGCTGGTGCATAAGCGCGCCCAGCTCGGCGCCGGAGATGCCCTCGGGAAAGCCAGGGTAGTTCTCCACCAGCGGCGCGTTCACTATCTGGCCGCCAAAGGCGCCGCGCTCAATGAGCAGGCTCTTTAATCCCGCCCGTGCGGTGTAAAGCCCAGCGGTAAGCCCCGCCGGGCCACCCCCGATAATAACTACTTCGTAGTTCGCTTTAGCCATTCTAACTCCGCTTCAAATTGCTATTTCCTTAAGTAGACCAGCGCCGCTCCCAAGCCGAAGAGGCCTGTAGCCAGCCAGATGAAAGCGCCCAGGTAAGGGATCACCCGCAACAGGCAGAGAATAGCCAGCCCCAGAGCCAGCGCTCCCACCATAACTCCCCTGGAATCCGTCTTATTAAAGTAGCCGATTATCCACCGTCCGACAAACAGTGCTACCGGTATTTGAGCCAGGTAGAGAGCTATACCGTAAAGAACCAGGGCGATTAACGCCAGGGGTATGCCGATAATGGTGATGCAGACCACTACAGCCGCTATCGGGGTGGCGAAGAGGATAATGGCCCCCCACCCCAGGCTCCACCAAGGCTTATTCCTTATAGTATCGGCCATCAGGGCCATTCTTCTCGGCGCCACCACGACGATGATTACGCCGATGACCAGAATCATCAGGAAGCTGAACAAACGAGCCAATACAGAAGTGAAGATGCCCTCTTTAAACGGCCATCCCCACTTGGATATGTCATGGGTAATCGTGCCCCCGATTTGAGCGCCGGAATGAATAATGGCTTCATTCTCGCTGGTGTAGGTCAGATTGCCCTGGATAAAGGCGCTGGAAGTTATGGTCAGCTCGTCAACGCTCACTTGGACGTCTCCCCCCACCCCATCAGCCAGGGTAATTTCATCGCCAGCGCCCCTGATGTAACCATAGATAACGCCGTCAAGGCGCACCCTGCTGGCGGCAAAAAGTAGGTCGCCACCGATAACAGCCATGCTACCTATGGTCACACTGCTGCCGCCAATCATCAGGTCGCCACCGATAGAACCGTTGATGTTAATTGTCGCCCCCACCACCCGCACCGTCTGGCCGACCTCGCCGTCGATGTTCAGCGTACTTACGGCAGCCACCACGTCGCCTTTGACCGTACCGTTGATGTTTATTGTGCCGCCAGCAGCCCAGAGGTCGCCGTTAACGGTGCCGTCGATGGTAATAGTGCTTCCGGCCGCATAGAGGTCGTCGTCAATAACCTCTCCGCTGGCGATAGTGACGCTCTCCAGTCCGCGTACCTCAGCGGCTGAAACCGGCACCGCCAGCAACATCGTCGCCAGAACTACCAGAAAAAGAACCGACAGACCTCGAAAGATATGCTTGGACATAGCTACCTCCCCGGTCTCATGACCTTTTTTAGATTATAGCATAGAATACCCTATTTACTATGATACAGTCCGGCAGTCGTCAAGACAAGGCTAAACTTGTTTTATAATACATACAGCGTGTAGAATCTAAGGCAAAACTCGGGTGAGGAACCTTGAAAAGTAGCCATAAGCGGAACAGAAAGATTAACTGGCAATATATCTTTGCCCCCAAAACGGTGGCTGTCATCGGCGCTTCCAACAACCCCGGCTCCTGGGGACACGGCATTATGAGGCACCTCCTCCGCCCCGCCCGAAGAAAAATCTACCCGGTCAACCCCAACGCCACCAAGGTTATGGGCGTTAAGAGCTATGCCAGCGTGCTCGACATCCCCGAGCCGGTGGAACTGGCCGTCATCGTCGTTGCCTCCCCACGGGTGCCCAAAGTAATCCGCGAATGTGTCCAGAAAGGGATAGAGGCGGCGGTGGTCGTCTCCGGCGGTTTCGCCGAAAGCGGCGGCGAGGGCATCAAACTGGAAGCCGACCTGGTTGAGGTCGCCCGTCAGGGGGGCATCCGCTTTATCGGCCCCAACACCATGGGCCACGCCGATACCTCCTCCCACCTATCCACCCTGGCCTGGACCTTTGAAACTCCCCCCGGCCCCGTGGCTCTCGTCTCCCAGAGCGGCAACTACGGCCACCGCATACTTCACCGCGGCATGATGTCGGGCATCGGCTTCAGCAAGTTCGTCAGCACCGGCAACGAAGCCGATATACACTTTGCCGACTACTTCGAATACCTGGCGGAGGATAAAGACACTAAGATAATCGCCGCCTATATCGAAGGCTTGAGAGAGGGCCGGCGCTTCTTCGAACTGGCTAAAAAGATTACTCCCCACAAACCGGTTATCGTCATCAAGTCGGGAGCGACCAAAGCCTCAGCGAAAGCCGCCATGTCCCACACCGCCACCCTGGCTGGCTCGGATAAGGTCTATGCAGCTGCCTTCCACCAGGCGGGTGTGCTCAGGGTGGAAGATGATGATGAGCTCTGCGACGTGGTCACCGCCCTGCTCTACCAGCCGTTGCCCCACGGCAAGAAGATAGGTATCCTGACTATCGGAGGCGGGCTGGGGGTAATGTCCGCCGAAGCCTGCGAGAAAGAAGGGCTGGAGATACCCCCGCTGGCTCCAGCCACGGTGGAAAAGCTCAACGCCCAGCTGCCGCCGCGCTGGTCTCACGCCAACCCGGTGGATATGGCCGGTATCAGCATGGCGGAAAACTCGGTTATATTTCCCTCTCTCTTCGCCATGATGGACGATGAAGATATAGACGCCATCCTGCTGCAAGTGCCCATCGGGGCTAACACCGACCGCCTGGCCACCATGTTCACCAGCGAAGAGATTAAGGCTTATCGCCAGGCGGAGGAAAAAGCCCTGGATAGGCTCAGCCAGCGGGTCAAGCAAGACGAAAAGCCGGTCTTCATGGTCAAGCCCGCCGTCGAATTCGCCACCGACCCCGAGGTCGCCTCCCTCTTCAGTCGGGAAGGTATTCCGGTCTACCCCAGCCCGCGCCGCGCCGCCCGGGTATTAAACCAACTGGCCTGGTATCGGCGCTACCTCGACTCTATCAGCCAATAAAGCCCCCCAAAGCTGATTATAGTCAACAATAGTCAATTTACCCCCACCAACAGGGCTTACCAATCATAGATAGGCACTAGAACGGCGTTTACTTAATGTATCGCTCGAATTTGGCAGGAAAACGGAGTATTAGCGTCGTTACGGAAGCTGGTAAGGGCGGAAGCCCGCTCCCCCTCCCAGACAATGAACTTGACGCCGAAGCCTGCTAATAAGTATGATAAAGTATGCTCGACGGCAAATGCCCAAAGTGCGCCTATCACTGTTCAGGTTGGGCGTTGCAATTTCCCCAGAATCAGACGTGTCCCAGATGTGGTACAGGGTTGGTGATCACAGAGGGCGGCAGGAAAGTTTCCATTGGCTACTCTCCGTTCACTGCGGAAAAGTACGTCATTGATACGCCCGATAAAACCCCCACCAAGAAAAAGAGCAGCCGGCAAGAAAAGCCGCGCAGCTCTTAATCCAATCGGCCATCTGGAACCACGGCTTCTGCCTCACTATCGGTAAGTTTCCCCTCAAAAGCTTCGTGGTAAAAAAGTTGCCATGAAACATGCTTTTATGCTATCCTGAAGCGGCAAAAGGTTACCGGCATTGAATAGCTGATGTTCTGCCCAATTTGAGATGACTTTACTTTAAGACCCACTGTAATTTAAGGGTCAATTTTTTTGACAGTAACCATAGCCGAGCGGGAGGTAAAACCATGAACAGAAGGGATAAGCTTGTGAAAATCGTCGGCGCTGAGAACTTCTCCGACGACCCCACGGCTTTAGAGAGCTACGCTAAAGACTTCAGTCTCCAACCAGCGGGAGCACCCGAATATGCGGTCAAGCCCAAAGACACCCAGGAAGTGCAAAAGGTAATCAAAGTCGCCAACGACCATTCTCTCCCCGTGGTTCCGGTCAGCTCCTGGGTGCACTTCCACGGAGCGACCATCCCCAAGAAGGGCGGCATCATCCTCGACCTAACCCGGATGAACCGCATCTTTGAGGTCGACGAGTTTAACCGCCGCGTGAGGTTCGAAGCGGGGGTAACCTGGGAACAGCTTACCAGCCACCTGGAAAAGAAGGGCTTCAGGGTAATGATGCCCCTCCTCCCCCACCCCCAGCGCTCAGTGCTCACCGACCACCTGGAAAGAGAAGTCATCACCAACACCGTCTATGACTACGGCGAACCGTTGCAGAGCATGGAAGTCGTCTGGCCCAACGGAGAGGTCTTCCGCACCGGCTCAGCCAGTGTAACGGGCTACCCCGATTCCCCCTCCAAGGGAGGCAACCCCGCGGGACCGGGTATAGACTTCTATAGATTTTTGCAGATGGCTCAGGGGACGATGGGGGTGGTGACCTGGACTAACCTCAAGACCGAATTCCCCACCCAGAAAGACAAGATGTTCATCGCTCCGGTCAAAGACCTCAATATGGTCATGGAATTCCTCTATCGCATATTAAAGATAAGAATCGGCCAGGAGTGCCTGCTGCTGAACAACACCGACCTGGCGGCGATAATAGCCACGGACATGAAGAAAGAGTTCGCCTCGCTGAGGGCTTCCCTGCCGTCCTGGACGCTCATCCTGGTCATCAGCGGACACTTCCGCGATCCCGACGGCAAGATTAAATACGAAGAAAAAGCGCTTAACGATATTATCAAAAAAGAGTTCTCCGAAATCTCGTTCAGCGATAATCTCCCCGGCCTCCCCGGTTCGGGACAAAAACTGCTGGGAATGCTCCGCAAACCCTGGCCCAAGGAGATAACCTACTGGAAGAACCGTTACAAGGGCGGCGGCCACAGCCTCTTCTTTATCACTAAGCCGACGCTGGCGCCGAAATTCATCGAGAAGATGGAATCGCTGGCTTCCCGATACGGCTACCCCGAAGGCGACCTGGGCAGCTACATACAGCCCATAGAGCACAATCGGGCCTGCCAGCTGGAATTCAACCTCTTCTACGACCCCACCAGCCGCCCCGAAGTGGAACGGGTGCGCACCCTGACCAGCGAAGCCGCCAAGACCCTGTTTGACCAGGGGGCTCTCTTTACCCGCCCCTACGGTGAGCTGGCTAAGCTGGTCTACGATAGGGCCGACGGCTACGCCGCCATCCTGAAAAGGGTGAAAAAGCTCTTCGACCCCAAGAATATAATGAACCCCGGTAATCTGTGCTTCTAGGGAGGAATAAAGATGCTCAAAGGCAAACTAAAGCTGGATGTAACCAACTTAGATAATTTCGAATACGATATGAGCAAGTGCATCAAGTGCAAGGGGTGCACCTGGGTCGACCACATCTACATGCCCGGGATGACCTTCAGCACCCGCTGCCCCAGCGCCACCAAATATCTGTTCGATTCCTACGGCGCCTACGGCAAGATGAGAATCGGGACGGCCATGCTCGAAGGCAGGATGGATTATTCCGACGAACTGCTCAAGATACTCTATGCCTGCACCCTCTGCGGCGCTTGCGACATGGGCTGCAAGCGCAACCTCGACCTGGAAATAGAGCTTACCCTGGAGGCACTGCGCATCAAGGCAGTCAAGGACGGCAAGGGCCCCATGCCCCAGCATAAAAAATTGGCCCAGAATATAGCCGAAAAGCACAATCGTTTCGGCTCCCCCCACGCCAACCGCAACAACTGGCTCTCCAAAGACGTCAAGCCAGCGGAAAAGGCCGATGTGCTCTACTTCGTCGGCTGCTCGGCGGCTTACACCAGCCCCGAAATTGCCCAAGCAACAGCCAAGATACTCAAAGCTTCGGGCACGCCCTTCATGCTTATGCCCGACGAGTGGTGCTGTGGCAACATCCTCTACTCGGTGGGCATGGCTGACGAGGCTCGAGAGCTGGCCAAACGCAACGTCGAAGAGGTCAGAAAGACGGGCGCCAAGACCCTGCTCCTTAGTTGCGCCGAAGGCTACCGGATGTGGAAGGTCGACTACCCCAAGCTGCTCGATATCTCGACTGATGATTTGGGTTTCAAGGTCGTCCACCTGGTGGAGTTCGTTGACGATCTGGTCAAGAAAGGCTCGCTTAAACTCAAGAAGAAGGTTAATTTGCGACTCACCTACCACGATTCCTGCAGCCTGAGCCGCTTGAGTGAGCCCTGGACCCCCTGGGAGGGTGAGCGTGGGGAGTGGGGTATGGTAAGCCCCCGACTGGAACGTCGGCGCGGCAGCAACGGCGTTTACCAGCCACCCCGCGATATCTTGCAGGCTATCCCCGGCGTCGAACTGGTGGAAATGATAAGAATGAAAGAAAACGCTTTCTGCTGCGGCGCGGGCCGTGGCACCAGGGAAGCCTTCCCCGACTTTGCTTCCTGGGCGGCTAAGGAGAGGCTGGAAGAGGTAAAAGCCATCGGGGCTAAGGCTATCGTCTCCACCTGCCCCTGGTGCAAGGAAAACTTCGCCCAGGCCCTAAGCAAGGAAGGCGAAAAGGTAAAGGTGCTCGATATTTCCGAAATCATCCTGGCGGCAATATAGAGGCAAGGAGGCTTAAATCATGGCTATATCCAAAGAAGCATACCAGGCGCTGGAAGCTATTGTTGGTAAAGAATATATTTCGTCCGACCCCGTGATTTGTGAAGGCTACCGCTCCGGACCCGGCGGCTATGAGTGCGGGCTGGGCTACGAGAGGGTAATGACCAAGATACCCGGCTGTGTCATTATGCCGAGGACTACTCAGGAAGTCCAGAAGATAGTCAAGGCCTGCAACCGCTACAAGGTCCCCTATGTCCCCTACAGCACCGGCTGGTACGGCCCCCGTTCTCACTGCCACGTCGATGACGAGCTGCTGGTCGACCTGAAAAGAATGGACGACTTCGAGATTGATGATAAGCACCTCTACGCCACGGTGGGGTCGGGGGTTATCTACTCCCAGCTACAGGAAGAGGCAATGAAGCGGGGCTGTTATATCATTGTCGGCGGTGGTGGCTCGCAGTGTTCCGCTATCGCCAATATGCTCGGCGACGGCTGGTCGCCATTAAGCTATCGCATCGGCCTGCCCCACCGCCGCATCCTGGGCACCGAGCTGGTCCTGCCCGACGGCGAGCTGGTAAAGATGGGCTCGCTGGCCACCGGGGAAGACTACTTCTGGGGTGAGGGCCCCGGCCCCGACCTGAGGGGACTGCTGCGCGGCTTTACCGGTCTCAGAGGATGCTTGGGCATCGTCACCAAGATGGCTATAAAGCTCCTCCCCTTCCAGCCGGAAAGGCTGGTGCCTACGGGCATTTCACCCCACACCACCCTGGAACTCCCGGTCAAGCGGGTAAAATGGATAAACTTCACCATGCCCAGCAAGGACTCCATGAAAAAGGCTATGTTTGAGATGGCTAAGGCGGAAATCGGGGGCGGGGTGACCAAGGTCCCCATCTTCTGGCGGGCGATTGCCAAAGCCAACTGCAAGGAGGAGTTCTGGGATATCTGGTCGCAGGAAAGCGAGGAGTCCATCGCCAGCTTTCACCTGCTGCGCGTATTGCTCATCGCCTTTACCTCCGAAGAGCAGATGGCTTATGAGGAAAGGATACTCAACGAGATTATAACCGAGCTCGGCGGCGAAGCCCGCCGCACCCGCCCCTCCGACGAGTCCTGGTTCAAGAACGCCGACTCGGCGGGGATGTGGCTGATGTGCGGCAGCTATGTCTCGGTGGACTATGTCATCGAGACGCTGGAACATTCTATCCCCCATGGGGAAAACTACGCCGAGCTGAAAAAGAAATTCACCCCGCCGCTCATGCCCGACTACGGTGACCCCGGTTGGTTCCAGAGCTTCGAGCTGGGCCACCAGGGCTACTCCGAGTTCCTCGTCTACTGGGACCCCGATGTAAACACCGATGGCGTTGACTTCTTTTACCTAGAGACATCCAAGGAGAATATAAGAAAGCGCTTCTATACTTCGCTGCTGGGACCCCACCAGCCGTTGTATCTTACCGGGCCCGCCTACGGGCCTAACTATCATACCTGGCTGCTCAAGGTCAAGGACGAATTCGACCCCTACTTCCTCTGTCACCCGCCGGTGCCCCTGGCGCACGACGCGTTCGTCGAGAAAGCGGAGTGGATGAGGCCGATGAAAGACTGGGAGAGCCCGGAAATCAAACCCGGCTCATAACCTTGCCCCAAAATTTGCATAGCAACTAGATAGTATGCAAAAATATAAGCTGGGATTAAAAAGAAAGAACCGCTCTAATGGCTAAGGCGAAAATGATATGCCCCTTTTCGGGGGCTATATGCAAGGACTGCCCTATCTATAGGGGACGGCACTATCTTTTGTGCTATTGCGAAAAGTATCGGGGTTTTCTACCGGAAGCATTAAAGAACCTGCCTCCATCGAAGGCAGGTTCTAATGGTAAGTTCACCATGCCCAAACTCCCCACCCTGACCAAAGACCCGTACATCGATGAAATGCTGTAAAGAGTAAAGAGGAGGCATAGTCCAAAATGAAAATCGAGGGTAAGTTTACCATGAAAGCGTCCATTCAGAAGGTCTGGGACTTTCTGCTGGCGCCGGGCACGCTGGCTTCCTGTATCCCCGGCGCCGAAAAAATGGAACCCGTTGACGACAAGACCTGGGAAGGTATTGTCAAACAAAGGGTGGGCCCAATCGGCGTCAAGATCAATTTTACCCAGACCCTGACCGAGGTTGACGAGCCCAAGCATGTCAAGGCAGTGGGGCGGGGTTCGGCCATGGGCAGTGCCGGCACCTTCAGCCAGGAGACTGTCGTCGACCTCAAAGAGATGGCCGGTGGCGAGGTGGAGGTTGCCTACAGTTCCAACGTGAGCATGGTCGGCCGGCTGGCTACCTTCGGCGAGAGAATCATGCGCGCCAAGGTCAACAAGGTGGGGGCGCAGTTTATCCAGAACCTGCAGGATAAACTGAAGAGCGAGCTGGGTCAATAGATACAATAGATATGTTAAAACGGAGGCTCAAAGTGATTAAAGCTACTAAATCAGGGAGGTCGGGGTAATGATAAAAGACTTTGAATACTTCGCCCCCAAGACGCTCAAAGAAGCCCTTGCCCTGCTGGATAAATACCAGGATGATTGCAAGGTAATCTGCGGCGGGCAATCGCTGCTGGTATTGATGCGGCAGGGACTGGTCGCCCCTCCCTACCTGATCGATATCAAGGGCGTATCCGAGCTGAGTTACATTAAAGACGAAAAAGACGGGCTCAAAATCGGTGCCACCACCACCCATCGGGCGATAGAGAAATCAGCGGTCATCAAGAAGAAATACCCCGTGCTGGCCAAGATGGAAACCCGTCTGGCCTCGATTCAGACCCGTAACTGGGGCACCATCGGCGGCAATGTCTGCCACGGCGACCCCGCAGGCGACCCCATGCCGGTACTGATAGCGCTGGACGCTAGTTTGACTATGGCCGGCTCCAAGGGCAAAAGGAGCATGCCCGCGGAGGATTTCTGTCTGGACTACTTCGAGACCGCGCTGGGACCGGGCGAATTGCTTACTGAGATTGCCCTGCCCGTAGTTCCACCCAAAACCGGCACCGCCTACTACAAGTTTAACGTGATTGAAACCGACCTGGCCACGGTCAGCGTCGCCGCAACGGTTACTCTGGACGCGGGCGACAGCTGCCAGAACATCCGCATCGCCTTGGGGGCATCAGCGCCAACCCCGATAAGGCCCAAGAAGGCGGAGGCGATACTAAAGGGTAAAAAGATTACCGACGCCCTGCTGGCTCAAGCTGGAGAGACCGCAGCTACCGAGGCAGACCCGATATCCGATATCTACGCCTCGGAAGAGTACCGGCGCGAGCTGATTGAAGTCCTGGTCCCCAGACTGACCAGGGAAGCCATGGCCATGGCTAAGAAGGCTTAATAGAAAGGTCTGATGATATGAAAAAAGAGCTAAAATTCAAAGTTAACGGCCAACCTTACAACCTTTTTGTCAAACCCAACAACCTGCTTTCCGAGGTCTTGAGAAACGACCTGGGCTTGACCGGAACCAAACGGGGTTGCAACTCCAGCTCCTGCGGGGCCTGCACCGTAATGCTCAACGGCATGTCGGTCAAGTCCTGCTCCGTACTGGCCCTCCAGGCCAACGGCGCCGAGTTGGTAACGGTAGAGGGGCTGGCTAAAGGAAACAAACTGAGTCCGCTACAGAGAGCCTTCCTCGACCACGGTTCTTACCAGTGCGGCTTCTGCACCCCAGGAATGCTGATGTCGTCAACGGCACTGCTAACGGAAAACCCCAAGCCCACCAAGGAAGAGATAAAAGAGGGCATCGACGGCAACATCTGCCGCTGCACCGGTTACAACAGCATTATTCGGGCCGTAACCGCCGTGGTTAAGGGTGAGTATAAGGAGGCGAAATGACGACGAAATTTACCGTAATCGGTCAACGAGTACATAATATTGACGGCACGGAAAAAGTAACCGGCAGCGCCAAGTACACCTTTGACGTGGTCCTGCCCAATATGCTCTACGGTAAAGTCCTGAGGAGCCCCTACCCCCACGCCAAGATTCTCAAGATTGATACCTCTAAAGCCAAGAAGCTCATCGGCGTCAAGGCGGTGGTTACGGGCAAGGATACCCTGGGACGCAAACAGGGCATCTGGCGGCGTTTCCCCGAGCTCTGTGACGAGGAAATCATCTGCCGGGAGAAAGTCCGCTACATCGGTGACCCCGTAGCGGCGGTAGCCGCCATCGACGAGGACACCGCCGAAGAAGCGCTGGACCTGATCGAGGTGGAATACGAGCCTTTACCCGCCGTCTATGACCCCCTGGAAGCCATCAAAGAAGATGCGCCCCAGGTTCACGACGGCGTTGAGCTCAATATCAATATTACCCGCCATATCGAGTGGGGCGACGTCGACGAGGCCTTCAAGAAGTGCGACCATATCCGCGAAGACCAGTACAAGTGCTCTTCGCAGGCGCACGTCTGCATGGAGACCCACGATGCCGTCGCCAGCTTTGGGCACAACGGCAAGCTCACCATGTGGACCTCCTCTCAATCGTCATATTACATCCAGCGCCTGCTGGCCGATATGCTGGATATGAAGGAGAGCGACATCAGGGTGATGAACCGTCACACCGGTGGCGGCTTCGGCAGCAAGTTCGAGCTCGACTCGGCTCAGTTCTGCGCCGCCGTTCTTTCCCAGAAGCTCTGCCAGCCGGTAAAGATAGTCTTGAGCCGGGAAGAGGAATTTACCGCCACCAAGCGCCGCACCCCCATGTACTACTTCCTCAAACTCGGCGCCAAGAAAGACGGCACCCTGCTGGCTAAAGAAGCCCGTGTCATCACCGAGGGCGGTGCCTATACCGCTATGGGTGCTACCGCGCTCTATCTGACCGGTTTCTTCTCCTCGTTCCCCTATAAATATCCCAACTACCGCTACGACGGCTACCGGGTCTATACCAATACAGCGCCGACCTCAGCTATGCGCGGCTTCGGTGCCCCCCAGTCGGCATTTGTCGGCGAGTCCCAGCTCGACATGATGGCTGACGACCTAGGCATAGACCCCATTGAAATCAGGCGTAAGAACGGCATGACTCCCAACTACGAAGTCCCCGGGCAGGCATTTATTCAGAGCTGCGGCCTGCACCAGTGCCTGGATAAGGTCGAGCAGCACATCAAGGAGCGGGGCAAGCTGCCTGCCAACCACGGCATCGGCGTTTCCGCCTACGGCTTTATGTCCGGCGGTATCTTCAACTGGTTCAACACCCCCTATGCCTTCTCGTCGGCGGTGGTCAGGATAAATATTGACGGCAAGGTGGACCTGTTTACCGGTGCCTGTGATATCGGCCAGGGCTCCAATACCACTCTGGCTATGATCTGCGCCGAGGAGCTGGGCATAAAACTAGAAGATGTCAGGGTTTTCTCCGGCGATACCGGTATCTGCCCGCCTGACCTCGGTGCCTGGGGCAGCCGAGAGACACTGATGAACGGCAACGCCGTCAAGAGGGCTGCCGCCGAGTGCAAGCGCCAGCTCCTAGAGTTCGCCGCCGCCAAGATGGGGGCTAACATTGTCTATGACCTAGATATCAAAGACCACTGGGTCCATCTGGTTGACCGCCCCGAAAGAGGCGTATCCTACTTTGATATCGTTAAAGAGGCGATAAGGGGCAAGGACGGGAATGCTATCATGGGGCGGGGATACTATACTCCCCACCGCAAGGGCATGATATCCCCTGCCTATAGCTTCGGCGTGCAGGTGGCTGAGGTGGAAGTAGATCCCGAAACGGGACGCTATAAGCTGGTAAACGTCACCACCGCCCACGAAAGCGGCACTGTAATCAACCCCGTCGGTATCGAAGGGCAGCTGGAAGGAGCTATCATGATGGCGGGTGGCTACGGCTACTGTGAAGACCAGCCCATGGACGATGGCAAGATACTCAACCCGTCCATCGCCGACTACAAGCTCATCCGCTCCCTGGACATGCCCGAGACCGAGATTCTGGAAATTGACACCTACGAACCCGAGGGTCCCTTCGGCGCCAAGGAAGCCGGTGAAGGTTTGACCAATCCCACCGCCGGCGCTATCGGCAATGCCATCTACAAAGCTGTCGGTGTTCGCATCAACGATTTACCCATAACCCCGGAGAAGGTCTTCAGGGCTCTCAGGGAGAAGGAGAAAAAGAAGTAAATAAGGCCCTGACCTAAGCATTATCGGAGGTTTTATATGAGTTATCACTGTCCAGTATGTAACAAGGTTTCGAGCAGCGCCCTTGACCTAGCCCGACATATTATCGGGCGGGGTGACAAGGTCCATCGAGACTGGATTAAGTCCAAGGGCTTTAAATACTCAGAGCTGCTTACCTTGCAGTTCAAGTCTTTCGGCGGCGAGGGCTACAAGGCTCTATCCGAGGTGCTGGAGAAAGAGACCAAGGTAAAGGACTAAAAACCAAACGCCCTGAATAAACTAAGCAGGGTCGAGGCAGTCGCCTCGACCCTGCTCTTTTATCTCCGCACAACGGATAAAACTAGCGTCTCTTTATAGCTATCCTATAATTTCCAGAAGCTGACCAGCTGGTCGAAGTCAACCAGCCCGCTCTCGGCAACGTTTTCAATCTCGATACCGGCTTCAACCGCCGCCGCCAACGGGTTAAGCCCGCCCAGCTGGACGGCACCGACCCGATTTAGGGCCACCGGAATCTGGCAAAGCGGCTCGCTGGTTTCGCCCAAGGCATAGTCCTTACACTCTTCTCGAGTTTTCATAGCCATTTTGCCTCCTCCTTTTATTATCTCTTAAGGAAAACTACCGTCGTTTAGATTGCGTTTTCATCTTTATCGCCAGTGCGCACGTGCACCACAGGGTCAACTGCCAGGGGAAAACCTTACCATGCCTATCTTCATCAGAGCCGTGTTCTATTTTACTTTTGGTGAGAAAAATAGCATAATATATCGGAGGATAGGTATGTCTTGCTGGGACTGTCGATAGTCAGTGTTCTACAGATAGCGTTCGAATTAATCGTCAGGGTTGTAATAAAGAATAATTATCAACGGCTTATACATTTATAAATTAAACAGGGGGAAACAATGCATGGGTGATTCAACGACCAACATTACCTCAAACAGGATATCTAGGTATCTCGAGAAGCCGCCCGAAGAGGTTACCAAACGTGACTTGATAAAATTCATTGAAGGTAACAACATCGAGGCGGTAAACTTTCGTTATTTGGGGGGAGACGGACGGCTAAAGACACTGAACTTTGTAATAAACGACAAGGCACAACTGGACCGATTGCTCTCGCAAGGGGAGCGAGTAGACGGCTCAAGCCTGTTTTCCTATATCGATTCGGCATCAAGCGACCTGTATGTTATACCACGTTATAAAACTGCCTTTGTAAACCCTTTTTCCAGCGTTCCAGCAGTTGATATACTCTGCTCTTACTACACCAAAGAAGGAACACGGCTGGCAAGCTCACCAGAAAACATCCTCAGAAAGTCACATGACACCTTGACCGCTAAAACAGGACTTCGTTTCGAAGCTATGGGTGAACTGGAATACTACGTTATAGCTCCTAAACAGTCTTTGTACCCGACTATGGCGCAAAAGGGATATCAGGAATCCGCGCCTTTTTGTAAATGGGAAGCCCTGCGTCATGAGGCCATGCATGCTATAGCTCAGTCTGGAGGCAAGATAAAATACGGACATTCCGAAGTGGGGTATATCAGCAGTGAAGACCAGGATATGGAACAGAATGAGATTGAATTCATGCCGGTGGCCGTTGAGGATGCAGCCGATCAACTAGTCATTGCCAAGTGGATTTTGAGGATGATCGGAGAGCGGCACAAAGTCATTATCAGCTTCGCCCCCAAGATTATTGTCGGTCATGCTGGAAACGGCCTGCACGTTCATACCAGACTCATGAAAGACAATAAGAATATGATGGTAAAGGCAGGCGCACTGAGCGACCTTGCCAAAAAGGTTATTGCCGGTTATCTCCATCTGGCTCCCTCGTTAACCGCTCTGGGAAATACGGTACCCCTTTCTTTTCTGAGGTTAGTCCCCCATCAGGAAGCACCCACCAACATCTGCTGGGGCGACCAAAACCGGTCAGTGCTGGTCAGGGTGCCGCTGGGATGGCTCAATATTAATAACATGGCGGCCGATGCCAATCAATGCGAAACGGAAACTGCCGTGGATTCAGAAATTAATCAAACTGTAGAGTTCCGTTCCCCGGATGGTTCTGCCAATATTCACCTCTTGCTGGCTGGACTAGTGTTGGCAGCTCAGCACGGGCTTGAGATGGAAGGGGCCTTGGAATTAGCTAAAAAGCTGTATGTGAATGTAAATATCTTCTCGCCGGAAAACAGGCAAATCCAAGAGAAGCTGCCCCAATTGCCCACCTCCTGTAGCGAGGCGGCGGAATGCCTCCTCAAAGACCGCAAGATATATGAACGCGACAATGTTTTTCCCCCGGTAGTGATTGATGGCCTAGCCAAGATACTCCGGAATTATAATGATAAAGACTTAAGCCAGCGCTTGTACGGTAAAGAGGATCAAATTAAGAAACTAATCGATGAATTTTTACACTTTTCTTAGTACGTTGCTATATGACTATAACTTGCTAGAGCAGACCTCTTCCTTAACGTAAACCTTCCCCATTTATACCCCTTAATTTACGGTAAGCGGCAAACGGTTGCCGCTTACATTCTACTACCACAGGATTAGACTGTCTGTCAATACACTAAAGCAGGCGGGGATAGTTCGTCAATCCCCTGCTGAATTTAGCCCATTCACTTTCAAAATCAGTCCGAATCGTGCTATACTTATGACTGGCTAAACAAAGTTCAACGAGGAGGTATTCAACCCATGCCAGACTACGC
>CAZRIU010000001.1:34059-43074 GCA_964600245.1 uncultured Dehalococcoidales bacterium | reverse complement strand
GATAGAGCATCGGTCTTCGGAACCGAGGGTCGTGGGTTCGAATCCCTCTAGGCGCATGCCGGCAATATACACCCATTCAAAACATTGACAACTTTCGCTCAACAGTCTATATTTTAATCCACCAAGCTTAAATAAGGAGAGCCGAGAGAATAGTATTGAAAATAGCACTGGTATCTCCCTACGATTTCGCTTATCCTGGCGGCGTGGTTAATCACATTTCGGCGCTGGAGCGTGAGTTTATTAAAATGGGTCATGAGGTCAAGATCATCGCTCCCGCGTCTAGGGGCGCCACTTCCGACGACAGGCTCATCTGCTTGGGCAGAGCCTGGCCCACCCCCAGCAGCGGCTCGGTGGCCCGCATCACCCTTACCCCCTGGATATCGTCCAAGGTAAAGCCAGTACTCGAGCGCGAAAAGTTCGATGTCATCCACCTTCACGAACCGCTGTGCCCAATGCTGTGCACCACCATTCTGCGCCTATCCCGCGCCGCTAATGTGGGCACCTTCCACGCCATGGACAGCCGCGGTTACAACATCTGGTGGCCTTTTACGGTTGTTTTCTTGAAGAAATGGTTCCGCAAGCTTGACGGCAGAATCGCCGTCTCCAAGCCCGCCAGGGAGTTCATCAACGGGCATTTCCCCGGAGACTACACGATTATCCCCAACGGCGTCGACCTGGAGCATTTTACTGCCGACGTGCCGCCGATTGAAAAGTTCCGCGATGGCAAGATAAACATATTATTTGTCAGCCGTCTGGAGAAACGCAAGGGCGTAAACTACCTGCTGGGCGCTTACAAGAAGGTAAGAAAGGAGATTGGCAACTGTCGGCTTATCCTGGTCGGGCCCAGCACGCGTTGGAGCCGCTGGTACGAAAAGCAGATAAAACGAAAAGACCTGAACGACATCGTCTTTGTGGGCTGGGTGCCTCAGGAAGAGTTGCCCCGATACTACCAGACGGCGGATATTGTTTGTTCACCAGCTACGGGCAAAGAGAGCTTTGGCCTCATCTTGCTGGAGGCGATGGCCATGGGCAAGCCAATAGCTGCCTCCAATATAGACGGCTACGCCAGTGTAGCCACCCACAACGGCGATGCCCTGATGGTGCCGCCCAAGAATAAGCAAATGCTGGCTCAAGCCCTGATTTCGCTGGCATCCGACGCCAAGCTGCGGCAGGAGATGGGCGCCAGGGGTAAAATTAAGGCCGCCGAGTACGGATGGGAACGCATTGCCCAGCGGGTGATGGACTATTACCAGGAAATCCTGGAGAAGCGCAAAAGCGACCCGAAATCGATAAAGGAACCTTTTTAGACCCCATAATGGAGAGTAAGTAGTGTCCTACTTCTTGGGACTGGATATCGGCTCGGTTAACGCTAAGCTATGCTTAACCAGCGAGGACGGCAAGATCGTCAAGCTCGATGCCGAGAAAATCACCGCCAACGCCAGGTCGGCGGTTAACTCGCTGCTGGACAGGCTGGGCGACCTCTCCGAAATTGTCGCCGCCAGCGTCTCCGGTTCCGGAAAGTCCGTCATCCCCAAGGAGTTAAACTGGGGTGAGTACAGCAGCTCGCTGGCCATCGCCTCCGGCCTTCTCAGCTGCCACCCCGACGCCAAGACCATTATCCAGATTGGGGGGCAAAGCTCCTTTGTCATCGGGCTTGAAGACGGGCTGAAAAAGCCCTGGAAGGTGGCCTCCAACCCGCTATGCGCCGCGGGGACGGGGAGATTTGTCGAGCAACAGGCCTATCGGCTCGGCATCAGCATAGACGACTTCGCCCGTCTGGCTCTCCAGTGCCAAGACAGGCCGCCGCGCATAGCCGCCCGATGCAGTGTCTTTGCCAAGAGCGACCTTATTCACCTTCAGCAGAAGGGTGTTTCTATATCGGCTATGCTCTATGCCCTCTGCGAGAGCATCGCCCGCATGGTCGTCTCCCTGCAAAAGGGCGCCTTCGAAGAGCCGGTATATTTCGTCGGCGGTGTTGCCGCCAACGAAGCCATTGCCAAGGCGCTTAGCGAAGTGCTCACCGCCCGAGACGGGCACCAGGTAAAGGTTACCGTCCCCGAAAATAGCTTACATACTGAGGCACTAGGAGCAGCCCTGCTTTCAAGAGACCGACGTTCCTCGGTTAGCCTCTTACCGGAAACAGATTCCCGCCAGAGCTACTTCGAAACGGCCAGGCTGGAAGAAACCCCCGTACCCCAAAGCCCCACCGGACTGGCGGTTAAAAAGCCCTGCTCGGGCTACCTAGGCATTGATGTCGGCTCCACCAGTACCAAGGCGGTCATCCTCGACGAGTCAGGCAAAAAGGTTATCGCCAAGAACTACCTGATGACGGCGGGGCGGCCCATTGATGCCGTCAAGGAGGTATTCCAGAACCTGCTCGGCGACGGCGCCGCCAAGGTCAAAGTGAGGGGGGTGGGCGTTACCGGCTCGGGCCGATACCTGGTCGGCGGCTTTGTCGGGGCCGACCTTATCAAAAATGAAATCACCGCCCAGACCCGAGCCGCCGCCGAAATAGACCCCGAGGCCGACATCATTGAGATAGGTGGGCAGGACTCCAAGCTGGTCATCAAGGGGAACGGCGTCGTGGTCGATTACCAGATGAACAAAGCCTGTGCTGCCGGCACGGGGAGCTTTATCGACGAACTGGCTGAGATGCTGGGCGTGCGCGTAACCAACGGCGACTTCGCCCGGCTGGCTTTTTCGGCGCCACACACCATCGACCTGGGCACGAGGTGCGCCGCTTTCATGGGGCAGTCGGTCACTTCCGCCCAGCAGGAAGGCGTGCCACTGGAGGTAATTACCGCCAGCCTGTCCCACTCTATCGCCAAGAACTACCTCTCCAAGGTGTTGGGCAACCGAAAGCTCGGTAGCAAGGTCGTCCTCACCGGTGCCGTCTTTCACAACGAGGCTATCGTTGCCGCCTTCCGCGAGCAGCTTGAAGATAAGACGTTAGTCGTTGCTGAGCACCGTGAAGTCAGCGGCGCTATCGGTGCCGCCCTGCTGGTAAAAGAGGCCACGGACGGGCAGAAGTCCCATTTCAAGGGCCTCCAGAAACTAATCGACAGTGAATGCAAGCTAACCACCTTCGTTTGCAAGGGGTGCGATAACAACTGCACTATCACCCAGATGAGAATGGCTGGCGAGAAGCCGACCTTTTACGGTAGCCGCTGCGACCGCTATGATAGCGCCCTGACCCAGGAAAAAAGGGAGACCTTCTTCGAGCAGCGGGAAAAACTGCTCCTCAAGGAACTTAAAGAGGAGGCGGGCACGGGACCGGTGGTCGGGGTTCCCCGGGCGCTCCTGGTGTATGACTTCGCCCCGATGCTCATCGGTTTCTTGAACGCGCTCGACGCACGGGTCGTCCTTTCCGGCAAGACCACCAAGGAAATCATGGAGCAGTCGGTAGAACTGGCCTACACCGACAGCTGCTTCCCGATGAAGCTGGTGCACGGGCATGTCGCCGCCCTCAAAGACAAGGTTGACTATATTCTCTACCCCTGCGGCATCAGGCTGGGACTAAAAGAAAGCGATGAGAGCCAGCAATACGCCTGCCCCCTGGTTCAGGCGTCCCCGTTTATCGTGCGCACGGTGCTCGAGCTGGGCGACCGCTTCCTCTCGCCCCTGCTCGACTTCAGCCTCGGTGAAGATGAGGTCATAAAAAACCTGACCGATACCGCCGCTAAAATGGGATTCAGCCATCGCCGTTGTAAAAAAGCGGCTCTAGCTGGTATCGCCGCCCAGCGCAAATTCGAGGCGGGGCTTTCCGCGCTCGGCGCTAAATTACTAAAGCAGCTGGCCGAAAGCGACCAGCTAGGCGTAGTCCTGCTGTCGCGCTCCTACATGTCTCAGGATTCCGGGGCCAACCTGGGTATCGCCGAGAAGCTGGCGCAGCTCGGTGTGGTGCCGATTCCGGTAGATTTTCTCCCCTTAAATACGGTCAACCCCAAGGAATACTCCGACCGACCCTACTGGTCTTATGAGGGCAAATTTATCGCCGCGGCTAAGATTATTGCTCAAGACCCCAAGCTTTACGGTCTGGCCCTAACTAACTTCGGCTGTGGCCCCAACTCTTTCATACTGAAACTCCTGGAAGATATCATGAGCGGTAAGCCCATGGGGCAGCTGGAGATAGATGAGCACGCCGCCGAGGCAGGCATCGTTACCCGCCTTGAAGCCTTTATCGATACCATTACCAGCTATGCCCAAACCGCTAAGGTGCATGAGGTCCCCGCTGAGGAGATACGTCGTGCCGCCACGCCTATAATCAACAACAATAAGACCTTGATACTGCCCTACATGGCACCCTTTGTCCAGGTTATTGGCACCATCATGGAAGCCTGCGGCAGCCAGGCCATCGTACTGCCCGAGCCGGATGAGCGCAGCCTCTTCTACAGCAACCAGCTGACATCAGGTACGGAGTGTCTGCCCTACCGTGTTACCCTGGGCGACTTCCTCAAGTTCTTCTACCAGAACCCCGACCGCGTCAACGATGTGGAGCTGGCCATGGTAAGCGCCTACGGACCCTGCCGCCTGGGCAAGTATGCTCTGGAACAGAGCCGAGTGCTGCGGAAGGTCGGCTTTGACGTTCCCATGCTGACCACGATTTCGAATAACGCCTACCGCGATATAGACGTCGGCCCCGATTTCGAGCGTATCGCCATGCGTGGTATCTTTGCCGCTGACTGCCTGGACAGGCTGGTGTGGCGCACCCGCCCCTACGAAAAGGAAAAGGGGCTGGCCGACAGGTTATTTAACGACTACCTGGAACAGATTAACCAGCGCATCCGCCGCAAAGAGGACTTCGCCAGCGTTATAGAGCAGGCGGCCGGTGCTTTCAAGTCGGCTATCGACCCTAGCCTGCCCCGAAGGCCGCTGGTAGGCATCAATGGCGAGATATACCTGCGCTCCAACCGATTCAGCAACAATAACCTGGTCAAGGTCTGCGAGGCGGCTGGGTTGGAGGTCATCGTATCTTCTACCGGTGAGTGGATAAAGTACATCTCCTACCGGCACCTTGAAGATAGCATCAGGTTCAGAAAGGTCAAAAAGCTGTTGGGCAGCTATATCAAGAATCGCATCGTTGAGGGTAACGAACACCAGCTGCTCAACTGTATCAAGCCCCTATCCGACGAGCCCGAGCCTGCAGTAAAGCAACTGCTATCCAGGTCAAGTCTTTACCTTTCGCCGCGGTGCGGCAGCGAGGCGGTGCTCAGCATCGGCTCCGGCGTGGAATGGCTGGAGAACCCCAGGTTCGCCGGCGTCATATCGGTCATGCCTCACGGCTGTATGCCCGGGGGAATCGTGGCGGCGATGTCCGAGAAGCTCAGCCAGGTTTACCACAAGCCCTGGATAAGCGTCACCTACGACGGCATCCTGGAAACCAACAACCTGACCCGAATCAATAACTTCGCCGAGGTAATCAGGTTCTGCAGCCAGTAGCCGCGAGACGTCGTTAAAGAAATCGTGACCGGCATTCCCAGCAAACTGTGATACATTGTAGCCGAAGCAGCGACCGGGAAAAAGATGAGCGGTTAGCGGCACTAGCCCGAGTTTTATTCAGATAACTCCGGCCTAGCCTCGCGGAGATTCAACAATAGCGCGGTCGTAAACTCAGCGTACTGCTCAAGCGACGACCGCAGTTCGGCTATCTTGGCCAGCAATTCGTTTAAAACAGCCTGGTAATCTTCAACATTTTCCCGGCTCAGGCTGGCCAGTACGCGGGCTTTAAAATCTTCCCATCTCTCATGCCCACGGCTCTCGCCCATCGGTTGGGACTCCATCGCCTTTACCGTTGGGGAGAAGAGGATGCTCGACCGGCCGGGACCAGCGGTTGCCTTGGGCGTAGCGTAGTGGGAGCTGACCATGCCTTTCTTCTGGAGCAGCCTCAGCATATCGTAGGCAGTGGAGTTTTTCAGCCCCAGTCTTTGGGCAACAGCGCTGTAGTGGACAGGCTCTTGCCTCTCTCGATAAACATCAAGAAACCTATCGAGAAAAGCCTCTTGCCTCAGGGTTAGTTCTGTAATCTTAATCACCCCCTCGACGTAGTGGGGGAGTTTGCCACGGCCGAGCCGTAAGTGATATTGTAAAGGCGATTGTCGGTTGTGTCAATAAGTTTGGCGAAAGGATAAAAGCATGATTCGTCAGTGCCAGCCGCAGGATACCGAGCGGATATACTTCATCATCAACGAAGCCGCCCGAGCCTACGAAGGCGCTATACCCGCCGACTGTTACCCCCAACCCTATATGCCGATGAGCGAGCTGGAGGAGGAGCTGAAGCGGGTGACTTTCTTCGGCTGGGAGGCAAACGGGGAGCTGGTGGGGATTATGGGGGTGGAGCCGATTAAAGACACCACCCTCATCCGCCACGCCTACGTTTTACCCCGCTGGCAGCGACAGGGAATAAGCACTAAGCTCCTCGGTTACGTTAAAGGTCTGATTACCACCCCCCGCCTCCTGGTGGGAACATGGGCTGACGCCACCTGGGCGATTGACTTTTATGAGAAGCACGGCTTTAAGCTACAGCCCGATAAGGACGAGCTGCTAAAGACCTACTGGGATATCCCCCAGCGCCAGATTGAGACCTCGGTGGTGCTGGGGGTGGAGGTGGACTAGACCAGCTTCACCGGCATTAGCCTGTTGGTCAAATCCTTATCGCTCTTGGTGAATACCCGGATGTAGTTATCGGTAAGCCCCGACCAGACGCCGCAGGTTTCCTTTTCCCACAAAACCATCACCGTCTTACCCAAAAACTCTCTCTTGAAGTTGCGTACGCCCGCCCTGCCCAGAGCCCGCATCCGGCGGCTGCGCTCCTGCTTGACCCTGTCCTCCACCTTACCGGGCATAGTCGCCGCTTTTGTCCCCGGGCGCGGTGAGTAGGGAAAGACATGAATGCGGGCAAAGCGCATCTGTTTGGTAAAATTATAGCTCTCCTCGAACTCGGCATCGCTCTCGCCGGGAAAGCCGACGATAACATCGGTGGTGATTGCCGCCTCAGGCACAGCCTCCCTGATTAACTCAACCGCCCGCCTGTAGTCGGCGGCGCTATAGCGCCGCCCCATCCGCTCGAGGACGGAATCGCTGCCACTCTGCAGCGAGAGATGGAAGTGACGGCAAAGCCGTTCATCGTCCCATAGTCCCAAAAGCTCAGGGGTTACTTCCTGCGGCTGGAGCGAAGAAAGCCTCAAGCGGGCAATCTCAGTCTCGGCCAGGATGCGCTTTAGCAGTCCGATTAGGCCAACGCCCTGATGATTATAGGCGCCGATTTCGGTGCCGGTGAGCACCACTTCTTTATCGCCGTCGGCGACGCGTTGTTTGACCTCGACCAGCACCCGGTCAACGGGAACGCTTCTCTCCCTGCCCCTGACTAAAGGCACGATGCAGTAGGCACAGAAATTATTGCAGCCATCCTGAACCCTGATAAAGGCGCGAGTCCTGAAATCGGATTTATTCGGAGCTACCGCCGTGGAGGGGCGACTCAAGTAGCCCGACTGCTCAAGCAGCGACAATAAATTCGGCTTCTGGCTGTTATCAAAGACAAGGTCGACGCCATCAAGCCGGGCCAAGTCCTGGCGGGCGCGCTCAACATAACAGCCTATCGCCACCACCAGGGCGTCGGGGTTGCGGCGGCGGGCCTGATTAAGCAGGCGGCGGCACTTGCCGTCGGCGACATGGGTAACGGTGCAGGTATTGAGTATATAGACATCGGCCCCGTTATCGGCTGGAATCAGCCGATAGCCCCTTTGCGCAAATTGACGGGCGAAAAGTTGGCTCTCCGCCTGGTTGAGCTTACAGCCTACGGTATCTAAGGCAACGCTGGGCACTTCCGAACTTCTAGCCATCTCCATAAAATTATATTGCCTGATTTCACGCTGGTCAAATATCTTTCCTTGCAGATAAGTCGAATTTATGGTAAAAATAGCTAATCAAAAACCTTCTTCCCTTTAATGTTATGTCAAATCTAGACAGTAGAGTCGTAGTTACCGGTATCGGGGTCGTCTGCCCACTGGGGCTAAATGTCGCCGAAAGCTGGGAAGCGCTGGCCGCGGGCAGGTCGGGCGTAGACCGCATCACCCTCTTTGATACCGAGGGCTTTAAGACCAAGATTGCCGGCGAGGTAAAGGGCTTCGATGCCAGCAATTATATGAACCCCAAGGAGGCCCGCCGCAACGACCGCTTTTCGCAGATGGCGGTGGCCGCCAGCCTCGAGGCGACCAAACAGGCAAACCTAAAGATAGACAACAGTAACAAAGACGACATCGGCATCATCATCGGCAGCGGCATCGGCGGCCTTACCACCCTCTTCGAGCAGACCAAGGTCCTGCTGGAGAGGGGCGCCGACAGGGTCAGCCCGTTTCTCATCCCGATGATGATGCCCAACATAGCCTCGGCGCAGGCATCCATCACGCTGGGGGCACGGGGGCCTAACTTTTGCACCACCTCGGCCTGCTCCAGCGGCTCGGATGCCGTCGGCATTGCCTACGAGACCATCAAACGCGGCGATGCCAAGGCGATGATAACCGGCGGCAGCGAGGCCATAATCAATCCCGTAGGCGTCAGCGCCTTCAACGCCATGAAGGCGATCTCCACCCGAAACGACGAGCCACAATTAGCCTCCCGCCCCTTTGATGCTGAGCGCGACGGCTTTGTCATCGGCGAGGGGGCGGCTGTTCTCATTCTGGAAAGCCTGGACTACGCTAAAAAGCGGGGGGTTGAAATACTAGCCGAGATGCTGGCTTACGGAACCAGCGCCGACGCCTATCACATTACCGCCCCCCTTGAGACCGGCGAGGGCGCGGCTATGGCGGTGCAACGGGCGCTGGACAAGGCTGGAATAAAGCCCGACGAAATCGGCTACATCAATGCCCACGGCACCTCCACCCAACTCAATGATAAGATGGAGACCAAGGCCATAAAGAGCGTATTCGGCGACTACGCCTATAAGATACCGGTAAGCTCGACCAAGTCGATGATGGGCCATCTGGTAGGCAGCGCCGGCGCCGTCGAGGCGGCGATATG
>CAZRIU010000001.1:6118-33959 GCA_964600245.1 uncultured Dehalococcoidales bacterium | reverse complement strand
CTGGCGGCTACCAGCGGCCTCTCCCCTTTAATCGCCCAACTGCTCTACAATCGCGGTATCAGCGAAGCTAGCCAGCAAGAGCCTTTCTTAAGCGGCGACAAGCGCCTGGCCGGTGACCCCTCCCAGCTCCCCGACATCGAGCCAGCGGTAGCTAGAATTTACCGGGCACTACTTTCGGGGGAGAGTATCGCCATCTACGGCGACTTTGACGCCGACGGTATCACTGGCACGGCCATACTCGTTCACGGGCTGACCGGGCTGGGGGGCAAAGCTGTCCCCTACATCCCCCACCGCCTCACCGAGGGCTACGGGCTCAATATAACCGCCTTGGAGAACCTCCACAAGCAGGGAATAAGCCTGGTCATCACCGTTGACTGCGGCATTACCGCCCTGCCCGAGGTCAAGCGGGCCAACCAGCTGGGGCTGGATATAGTCATCACCGACCACCACTCCCCCCTGCCCGAAATGCCGCCCGCCGTGGCCACCATCAATCCCAAGCGGGCTGATTCCAGCTACGCCTTCTCCGAGCTGACGGGTGCTGGCGTTGCCCTCAAGCTGCTTCAGGCCCTCTTCCTGAATCTGGGCAAAGAAGGGCAGCTGGAAGAACTGATGGACCTGGCCGCGCTGGGCACGGTGGCCGATATGGCGCCTCTATCTGGAGAGAACCGCTACCTGGTTAAAGAGGGGCTGAAGCTGATAAACACCACCCCCCGCCTCGGGCTCAGGGAGATTATATCCCAGGCAGGCCTGACCCCGGGCAGCATCAGCGCCGAGAGCATATCCTGGGCTATCGCCCCACGCCTGAATGCTGCCGGCAGGCTGGCGCACGCCATGACCAGCTATAAATTACTGATGACGGAATCGCCCCAGGAGGCGCGCGACCTGGCCATCTGGCTGGAGGAGAAAAATACCGAGCGTCAGAAGCTAACCACCAAGGTCTTGGCCATAGCCAGAGAGCAAGTAGTGGCCCAGGGTATTACCCCCCTGCTGGTCGCCGCCGATAAGGACTACCCCCTCGGCATCGCCGGGCTGATAGCCGGCAGGCTGGCTGAGGAGTTCTACCGCCCGGCTATCGTCGTTCGCACTGGTGAGACAGTAAGCAGCGGCAGCGGACGCAGCATCCCTGAGTTCAACATCATAAAGGCGCTGACCGGGTGCCGCGAGCTTTTCTCCCATTTCGGCGGTCATTCCCAGGCGGCTGGTTTCACCCTGCCCACCAAGAACCTGCCCCAACTCCAGGAATACCTCGCCCGACTGGCCGCCGAACAGCTTGCCGACGTTGACCTCCGTCCCCAGCTGGATATTGATGCCGAGGTAAAACTGCCCGACTTGAGCGGTGACACCTTCAATAACATTCAACAGCTAGCCCCCTTCGGCCGGGGTAACCCTTCACCCACCTTCCTCAGCCACCGCACAGATGTAGTCGACCGCCGCACTATGGGCAACGGCGCTGAGCACCTGAGACTAAAACTGAAGCAGGGTGGCACCGTCTGGGATGGGGTGGGCTTCCGGCTGGGTAGTTACCTAGCGGAGATATCCCCTCAACTCGATATCGTCTATAACCTGGAGATAGATAGTTGGGGGGGTAAGGAGAGGCTCAGGCTTAACATAGTTGACTTCGCCCCGTGCGACCAGCCAGCGAAAACTTGACTATTGCCCAGGCGTAGTGTACAATAGTCGTTAGTGGTTTAAGGTTCAGGTTATCACATACTTAGTTAAACTAGTTTAGATTTATCCAAGTTGGATGACCGCAACTCTAGCCAACTATTTACAAGAGAGGAGGTCATTCAATGAGTTTTGAGGACAAGCAACTCCAGTGCTCCGACTGTGGAGCCGAGTTTACCTTCAGCGCCGAGGAACAAGAGTTCTTCCAATCCAAGGGCTACACCAATGAGCCCAAGCGCTGTCCCGCCTGCCGCGAAGCCAGGAAAGCACAACGTTACGGTAGTGATTATGGCTACAGGTCCCGACGCCAGATGTTCCCGGCAGTATGCGCCGAGTGCGGTAAGGAAACCGAAGTCCCGTTCGAGCCCAGAGAAGGCAGACCGGTATACTGTAGCGAGTGCTACAGCAAGATTAGAACGAATCAATAGATTCAGTCTGATTTAAAAAACATGCATAGGCCGGGGAATACCTGGCCTATGTATGTTACAAGAATGAGTTGATTTATTATGCCATTGAAAGTATCCAGACGAGAAGGCGAAACCGAAGACTCCCTGTTGAAGCGCTTCCAGAGGATGGTGCAAATGGACGGCGTCTTGAGGGAGGCGAAAGCACGTCGTCACTTCGTATCCAAGAGGGAAGCGGCACGCCTGAAAGCAAAAAAGAACGCCCGGCGCAGGCGAATCGGCAGGTAAGAGCGGGGTAGGTTTGAAAGTACTTATCAACGAAAAGGAGGGGCAATATGAATATCTATGTGGGTAACTTATCCCGCGAGGTAACCGAAGAGGAATTGCGGCAGGAATTCGCCGCTTTTGGAGAAGTGACATCGGTAAACATTATCAAAGACAAGCATAGTGGGCAATCTAAGGGATTTGGGTTTGTTGAAATGTCTTCAAAGTCTGAAGCCGAAGCGGCAATCACCGGCCTTAAAGGAAAGACACTAAAAGAACGAACGCTTGATGTTAATGAGGCTCGCCCTCGCCCCGACAGCAGAGGCGGCCGTTCGTCATACGGCGGCAGAAAAGGCGGCGGCTTTGGTGGTGGAGGACAGAGAAGATACTAGAGCGCCCAGTCAGCACCCATATGCTTAAGTCCTGTAGCCGTGATACCCGCCATCACTCAGCCTCACTTAGCGTTTTCACCCAGCGCGTGCGCCAAATCAGTATCGTGATAGCGATAATCAGGACGATTATGCCTATCACCTGAGCCTGATGTAAGCCGAAGAGGAAGGACGTCCCATCCCGTATGAAATCGATGCCCACCCGCCAGGCGGAATATGCGCCCAGGTAGATGAGAAACAGAGAGCCATCGGGCTGGAAGCGCTTCCTCAACATGAACAACACGCCGAAGGTTATGAGCAGGAAGACAATCTCATAAACTTGGGTGGGGTGAAGAGACACCCCAAGCGGGGCATAGCTTTCGGGGTGAGTATAGACCACGGACCAGGGTAGCCAGGACGGCGCTTCGGAGCCATAGCAACAGCCGTTTATAAAACAGCCCACCCGGCCCAGCGCCTGCGCCAGTAGGGTGGGTAAGGCCACCAAGTCCATGAAGTGACCGAAGGGGAAACGGCTGAAGCGGCTGTAAACCCAGATGCCCAGGGTAGCGCCCAGGACGGCGCCCCAGATGGTCAGCCCCTCGAAAGCCCAAATCTGCCCCGGGCTGCCGAAATGAACCCATTGGTCGATAACGTGTATCAGCCTGGAGAAGATTATCCCCGAGGGGATGGCGATGAGGGCGGCGGTAAATAGCGTATCGTAGGAGAGCCTGGTCCCCTTTTTCACCTGCCGCAGCATCCACAAAACCATCACCAGCACCCCGAGGGCAATCATAATACCGTACCAGCGGACAGCAAACGACCCTATGGCAAAGGCTATCGGACTCATACCTATCTCAATCAAACTCTACCTCCAATGGTCAGGAGCATAATGCCCGCACAAAGCTCTCGGCGTCGAAAGGAGTCACATCCTCCAGCCCATCGCCAACGCCGACGAACAAGATGGGTATCTGGAGATCGTCACAGATAGCCAGAACTATGCCTCCCTTAGCCGTACCGTCCAGCTTAGCCAGAAAGATGCCGGTTACCCCCACCGCCTCGGTGAAATACCTAGCCTGGGTTAAGCCGTTCTGGCCGGTGGTGGCGTCGAGCACCAGGATTACTTCGTGGGGAGCGGTGTCGTCAACCTTGGCCGCCACCCGTCTAATCTTTTTCAGCTCCTCCATCAGGTTGAACTTGGTGTGCAGCCGGCCCGCAGTGTCGATAATCACCTCGTCGGCGTTGCGGCTGCGCGCCGCCTCCAAGGCGTCGAAGACCACTGCCCCAGCATCCCCACCCGGCTGGTGGGCGACGACATCGACACCGACCTCCCCGGCCAGCTTTTTGAGCTGGTCGATAGCCGCCACCCGGAAGGTATCCGCCGCCACCAGTAAAACCTTTTTTTTCTCTTTTTTGGCTTTATAGGCCAGCTTGGCGATAGAGGTGGTCTTGCCGCTACCGTTAACGCCCACCGCCATCACGACTTTGGGCAATTGAGTAACGGGCAGCGGAACTTCGATATTAAGGATTTTGACCATCTCCTGCTGCAAAGCCTCTCGCACCGCCGAGCCTTCGCTGAACTTCTCCTCTTTGGCTCGCTGCTTCACCCTCTCCAGCAACTTTTCGGTGGTAGCTACGCCGACATCAGCCGAGATGAGCAATTCTTCAAGTTCCGTCCACACCGCCTCGTCCACAGTAGCGCGGTCAAAGAGGCTCATCGCCCGCTTAAACCAGCTATCACGGCTCGGCTTTAAGGCTTTTTCGATATCGGCCAATTTTACTCCTTCTTGGCTAGCAGCCCCTCCAATAGTATCTGGGCTGCCTTTTTATCCAGGGGCTTATTATTATTGCCACACTTGGGCGACTGAACACAACTGGGACAGCCGTCCTCGCAGGGGCATTCCTCAATCGCCTTCAGTGTAGTTTGCCACAATTCCTCCACCAGGTCAAAACCCTTCTCGCTGATGCCGATGCCGCCGGGATAGGCGTCGTAGATAAATATCTGGGGCTTGCCCGTGTCGGGGTGGAGGGGGGTGGAAACACCACCGATATCGTTGCGGTCGCAGAGGGCAAACATGGGCAAAATGGCGATAGCGGCGTGTTCCACGGCGTGCAGCCCACCGGCGAAGTCGAGCCCCACCTCATCCTCGTCCACCCGCTTCACCGTCTCCGGGGGCAGGTCGAACCAGAGGGCGATGGTGGGAAAATGCTGCGGGGGGAGGTCGAGGGGCTCTTCGCCGATGACCTCCTCGGTAAACTGCGCCTTCTTCTTGAAACCGACCACGCGGGTGGTGACCTCGACCTCGCCGAGATAGACTTTTATTCCGCGGCAACTCCTGTCCTTGATTACTTTAGTGATATGGAGGTCGGTGAGTTCTTTATCCTGGGTATAGTAGTTGACCTCGGTCGGCTTGGCGTAGGCGGTGCGTGCCGAAAGGTCGAGCTCCTCGACCAGATAAGATTCCCCCTGGTGCAGGTAGATGGCACCGGGAAAGATAAAAAACAGAGCCGTGCTGGAATCGATGGTCTCCATAAGCGAGCCGCTGGAGGTGTCGATAATGGCAAAGTTTTCCCCCGACGTCGAGCGGATATTTATCCCTTCGGCGGGGTAGGCTATGGACGGCGAAACATACCACCGGCCCTTAAGCTCCCGCAGCAGCCCATGTTCCGCTAATTCTTTTCTCTCTGGCACCAAGCTAGAGCCGAAGAACTCCTCGTCCAGGTCGGTTAAGGGCAACTCCCAGGCGGCGCAGAGAAGATGGGCGCGCAGGATATAGGGGTTATCGGGGTTGACCAAGGCATTCTCGAAGCTCTTGCCGAAAAACGATTCGGGGTGGCGCATAAAATACTGGTCGAGGGGATTATCCAGCCCGATGAGAAAACTCAGTGATTTTTCCCGGCTCCGCCCGCTTCGGCCCGCTTGCTGCCAGGTGCTGGCGATGCTCCCCGGGTAGCCGGTGAGCACGGTGGCATCCAGGTCGCCGATGTCTATGCCCAATTCTAAAGCCGTGGTCGCCACCACACCGGTAAGCTGGCCGCTAAAGAGTTCCTTTTCTATCTGGCGTCTCTCCTCGGGGAGATAGCCCGCTCGATAGGGCTTTATTCTCTTAGATAGCTCGGAGTCGATTTCAGCCAGTCTGTGTCGCGTATAGTTATAGATAACCTCGGTGAGCTGGCGGGTGCGGACGAAGGTCAGGGTGCGGATACTCTGGCTTACCAGCTCGGCGAAGAGGTTGGACGCCTCGCCGTTGGCGCTGCGGCGCACGCTCTTAGCCATATCTATGAGCGGCGGATTCCAGAAGACAAACTCCTTACCGCCGTGGGGGGAGCCGTCGTCATCGACCACGCTAAAGGGCAAGCCCGCCAGCTTTTCGGCGTGCTCACCGGGGTTGGCGATGGTCGCCGAGCAGCAGATAAACTGGGGGTTAGAACCGTAGAAACGGCAGAGCCGCCGCAGGCGGCGGAGCACACAAGCCACGTGGGAGCCGAAGACGCCGCGATAGATATGGGCTTCGTCCACCACCACGTACTTCAGGCGCCGCAGCAGCCTCGACCACTGCTGGTGGTTGGGCAGTATGCCCACATGGAGCATATCGGGGTTGGTCAGTATCAGCCGCGCCCGCCTTCTTATGTCCCCCCGCTCCGCCTTTGGCGTGTCGCCGTCGAAGGTAGCAAAATCCCCCGTGGATAGAATTCGGGGGTGGAAAAGCTCCCAAAGGGTGCGCAGCTGGTCCTGGGCCAGGGCTTTGGTCGGAAAGAGGTAGAGGGCACAGCTGCCCCGCTGAGTCATGAGCGTCTCCACCACCGGTACGTTATAGCAGAGCGTCTTGCCGCTGGCTGAGGAAGTAGCCACCATCACGTTTTTGCCCCCGCGGGCATGGTTGATGGCCTGGGCCTGATGGGTATAAAGGGGCAGCAATCCGTGTTTGGTGAGGTTCTCCTCAAGGGCGGTTTCCAGGGGCTTGTCCAATTCGGCGCACCTGGCGTCACGGCGGGGGATGTGCTCCTGGTGAGCTATCTGCCCGCTATAAGCGGGTTGCACGGTAAGATGATGAAGAAAGGCAGCGGTATCCATTAAAACCCCGGTCAGAAAACGGGCAGAATCTCAATCTCATAGTCCAGCATCTCTACATCAAAGCGACCGTTAACAATAAAGTCCACCGCCTTAGACAGGACTTCATTGGTGTAGCGCTTATTATTGCTGACGCAGGAAATGCCCAGAGTCGCTACCTGCCAGAGGTCGTTGTCATCCACTTCCGCCACGGAGACATTAAACTTGCTTTTGAGGCGAGTGGTAATAGACTTCAGTATCTGTCGCTTACCCTTAAGCGATAGATTCTCCGGGAAACGGAGCCTAACCCGACAGGCACCAACATTCATGGTTTATATGGTTTGTATATATGAAGCGAAGGCCTAACTGCCTTCTCTTTGCTTAACGTAGCACTCTTTGCAATAGACCGGGCGTCCTTCTCTGGGCTCAAATGGCACGGTGGTCTCGGCGCCGCACTCGGCACAGATTACAGTAAACATCTGCCGCGGTTGCTTGTAGTCACCCCAGCGCTCTTTGCGCCTGGCCGCCCGGCACTCCGGACAACGAGAAGGCTCGTTCTGCAAACCGTGAGACTGGTAAAACTCCTGCTCACCGGTGCTGAAAACGAACTCCTGCCCGCAGTCACGGCATACGAGGGTCTTGTCTGCTAGAGCCATTTACTGCTCCTCCTCATATTTTGTTAGTCCCTTGTCGTGGTTGCAGTCTCCTGGCTCTAAAACCCTTCGTCGGACCTATAGCTTGTAATACTATTTACCCCGAGGGTCCCCTGCTTCTCAGGGGGTAAGCTGGGAAGCAACTCGTAACCAAGGTTTCGACTCAGCCCTAACTATAACCACTATTTTGGGCAAAGTCAAGCAGGCTTAATTTATGCCCTTCAAATTTACAGTCGTCACTGGTTGTGTTATAATCGGTTGATTCAGAGTATAATCTATATTTGATAAAATAAAGAGGCAACAGAGGGATTGAAATCTTGGACAAAGAGAAGAAGACCGAAATCATAGGCAAATTCGGGCTCCGTGAAGGAGATACGGGCTCTACTGAAGTTCAGATAGCCTTGCTCACCGAAAGGATAAATCAGTTGACCGGGCATATGATGGCAAATCGGCATGATTACCACACGCAACGGGGGCTGCTGAAGCTGGTCGGACAGAGAAGAAGGCTACTCGCCTACTTGAGTCGAGAGGATGTCGGCCGATACCGCAGCCTGATTTCCCAGCTCGGTCTACGTAAGTAAATTTGGGGAGAGGCTATTGATATCACCTAGTTCTTTTGAGTGTGAGGTCGGTGGTAGAAGGCTTACTATCGACACCGGAAAGCTGGCCGGACAGGCCAGCGGAGCGGTAACCGCCCGCTACGGGGATACCGTAGTCCTGGTCACTGCCTGCATAAGCGACGAGCCCCGGGAAGGGGTAAACTTTCTGCCCCTGACCATCGACTATGAAGAGAGGCTCTACGCCGCTGGCAAGATCCCCGGCGGCTTCATCCGCCGGGAGGGGCGTCCTAGCCAGGAGGCAACCCTGGCCAGCCGTCTTACCGACCGCCCGATACGCCCGCTGCTGCCCAAGGAATGGCGCCGCGACATCCAGCTCATCGTTACCGTTCTTTCCGCCGACCAGGAAAACGACCCCGATATACTGGCCGTCATCGGCGGCTCAGCAGCGCTATCAATTTCGGAGGTGCCCTTCGACGGTCCAGTAGGCGCAGTCCATATAGGCTATATAAACAACGAGCTTATATTGAATCCAACCCTGGCCCAGCTGGAAGACAGCCAGCTCGATATGGTCGTCGTCAGCAACAAGGAAGCCATCGTAATGGTGGAAGCTGGCGCCAGAGAGGCTCCGGAGGACATCGTGCTCAAGGCGATAAAGCTCGGGCACGAGACCAACCAGGGTATCATCAAGCTCCAGGAGCAGCTCCAGCAGGCCTGCGGCAAACCCAAGCTGGAAGCTCCTCTAAGCGAGGTCAACCCCGAGGCGCTGGCGGCAATTGCGCCCCTAGTTGACGAGAAGCTGGCCCCAGCCCTGAAGCATACGGATAAGTCGCAGCGAGAAGACACCCTCGCCGCCTTGAGGAAGGAGCTGGTGGAGAGCTTCGGCGAGACATTTGCCGAAGAGGATATAACTGGCGCCCTGGAGAGCCGAATCAGGGCTGAAATAAGAGGTCACCTCCTCGATAAGGGGGAGCGTATTGACGGGCGAGGTCTAACCGAGGTCAGGCCCATCAACTGTGAGGTGGGGCTGCTGCCCCGCACCCACGGCTCGGCCCTATTTACTAGAGGACAGACCCAGGTCCTGACTATTACCACGCTGGGCTCTGTGGGCAAAGAGCAACCTCTCGACGGACTGGGCATAGAGGAGAGCAAGAGGTTTATCCACCACTATAACTTCCCCCCCTTCTCCGCAGGCGAGACCAGGCGCATCGGCTCACCGGGGCGGCGTGAAATCGGGCATGGCGCGTTGGTGGAGCGAGCCATCGAGCCGGTGCTGCCCAAAGATGAGGACTTCCCCTATACCATCCGCCTCGTCTCCGAGGTCTTGAGCTCCAGCGGCAGCACCTCTATGGCCAGCGTCTGCGCTTCAAGCCTTTCGCTGATGGATGCGGGCATACCGACCAAGACCGCCGTGGCCGGTATCGCCATGGGGCTGGTCAGCGGTGAGGATGGGAAATACGTTGTCCTGACCGATATCGAGGGCATAGAAGATGCCTACGGGGATATGGACTTTAAGATAGCCGGCACCACCAAGGGCATCACCGCCCTGCAGATGGACACCAAGCTCGAAGGCATAAGCATTGAAATTATAGAAAAGGCACTGGAGCAAGGTCGCCAGGCACGGTTGTCTATACTGGAAAAGATGGGCCAGACCATTAACTCCAGTCGACCTGAAACCAGCCGCTATGCGCCCCGGATGTATAAGATAACTATCGACCCCTATAAAATCGGCGCCGTCATCGGCACCGGCGGCAGAACGATAAGGTCGATTATCGAGGAAACCAAGACGACCATTGATGTTGATAACGACGGCACGGTGATTATCGGCTCGGCTAACGAGGAAGCCGCCCGCAAGGCCATCGATATCATTGAAGGTCTAACTAAAGAGGTAGAGGTCGGCGCCACCTACACGGGAAAGGTAACGCGGATATTGAACTTCGGCGCTATGGTGGAGATTCTTCCCGGTAAAGAGGGGCTGGTTCATATCAGCGAGCTGGAGGACTACCGGGTAGCCAAGGTCGAGGACGTGGTTAAAATCGGCGACGAGCTAACGGTTAAGGTTATCAACATTGACGATATGGGACGGATAAACCTGTCACGACGGGCGGTCTTCGAAAAGCGGGCGGCCGCGCCCAGAGCTCAGGCGCCCGGAGGCAGGCCGCAGGGTGCGCCCTCTAAAGACTACCCCTTCCGGAAACAGCGTGATTCTCGCCCTCCCCGAAATAAAGGTGGCTTCCACAACCGGGGGCCCGACAGAGGACGACGGCGATGAAGCCGATAAGGGTAGCCGTTCACGGCGCTCTGGGTAAGATGGGGCAGACCCTGGTCGACGCCCTATGCCGTGAACCCGAGATGCAAATCGTAGGCGCTACCGACATCAAGGCGACTGAAGACTACCTAGTTCTACCTGACGGCTCGGGCAGAGTTCCCCTTTCCCCAGAGCTGGAGCAAATACTCATCAGATGCCAGCCGCAGGTAGTGGTAGACTTCAGCACCGCCAAGGCCGTTATGCCTATGGTGCGCCTGGCCACCGAACACGGTATTAACCTGGTAATCGGCACCACCGGACTTAGCGCCGAAGATATCAAAGAAAGCGACCGCTTGGCCAAAGCCAAGGGGATAGGCATAGTCATAGCGCCCAATTTCGCGCTGGGCGCGGTGCTGATGATGCACCTGGCCAAGATAGCCGGCAAATATCTTGATCAAGCCGAAATCATCGAGCTGCATCATGAGGGCAAGCTGGATGCGCCCTCGGGCACGGCTCTGGCCACGGCTAAAACCATGGCTCAAGCCAGGGGTAAGCCGTTCTCGACACCGCCGGCGGATAAGAAATCGGACAGCCGAGGAAAACAGGTTGAGGGCATAAATATTCACAGCGTGCGCCTGCCGGGGCTTCTGGCCCACCAGGAGGTGATTCTGGGCGGGGCGGGGCAAACGTTGAGCCTCCGCCACGATACCAGCGGGCGCGAAAGCTTTATGCCCGGCGTTATGCTGGCTATCAAAGAAGTGATCAAGAAAAAGGGTTTAACCTACGGCCTGGATAGTTTATTAGGCTTGGAAAAATGAAATGAAGAGATACAGAGTAGCTATAGTCGGCGCCACCGGAATGGTGGGGCAGGAGTTCATCAAGGTCCTGGAGCAGCGCGACTTCCCCATGGACTCTATAGAGCTTTTGGCCTCGGACCGCTCCGCGGGCAAGAAGATGTTTGTCAACCACGACGAGGTGGTGGTCAAGGAGACAACTCCCGATTCTTTCCAGAAGATAGACATCGCCCTCTTCTCGGCGGGTGGTGAGACCAGCCGCTACTTTGCGCCCATAGCCGCCCAATCGGGGGCCGTGGTCGTTGACAACAGTTCGGCCTGGCGCATGGACCCCAAGGTACCTCTGGTGGTGCCCGAGATAAACCCCGAAGACATCAAGTGGCATAAGGGGATTATCGCCAATCCCAACTGCTCTACCATCCAGATGGTGGTGGCGCTAAACCCCCTGCATAAGGTTAACCCCATCAAGCGCCTTGTGGCGGCTACCTACCAGGCGGTATCAGGCACCGGCTCGGCCGCGGTAGAGGAGCTAACCGAGCAGTCCAAGCAGGTACTGGACGGGCAGACCACCGTCCCTCATGTCTATCCCCACCAGATAGCCTTTAACATACTGCCCGAGATAGATGTCTTTTTAGATAACGACTACACCAAGGAAGAGTGGAAGATGGTGGAGGAGACCAGGAAGATAATGCATGCCCCCGATATCGCTATTTCGGCGGTCTGCGTCCGCGTGCCGGTATTCATCGGGCACAGCGAAGCACTACATATAGAATTCTCTCAGCCAATGTCCCCCGATGAAGCCAAGCGCATTCTGGCTCAGGCACCGGGAATAAAGATACTGGATGACCCGGCTATCAGCCTCTATCCCCAACCCTGGTCAGCGGCGGGCACCGACGAGGTCTTCGTCGGGCGCATTCACCGGGATGCCTCACACCCCAACGGTCTGGTAATGTGGGTTGTCGCCGATAACCTGCGTAAAGGAGCGGCGCTCAACACCGTCCAGATTGCTGAGGAGATGATTAAAAGGGATTGGCTACATGCCGGGAGGTAGGGAAATGAAGCAACTGGGACGATTACTGACGGCCATGGTAACCCCCTTTGACGAAAAGGGGGCGGTTAATTATGAGCAGGCTAAGAAGCTGGCCCTGGCTTTAGTCGATTCGGGAAGCGACGGCGTGGTGGTAGCGGCTACTACCGGTGAGTCGCCGACGCTCAGCTGGGAAGAGGAAATGAGCCTCTTCAGCGAGGTTAAATCGGCAGTGGGCAATCGCGGAACAATCATCGCCTACACCGGCTCTAACAGCACCGCCGAAGCCGTGGAAGCCACTGAAAAGGCGGAGAAAATCGGGGTTGACGGATGCTTGCTGGTTGTCCCCTACTATAACAAGCCCACCCAGGAGGGTATCTATCAGCACTTCAAGACCGTCGCCGAAAACACCAGCCTGCCCATCATAATGTACAACATACCTTCACGGGTGGTTATCAATATGTCGGTGGAGACCATGGCCAGGTTGAGCCGGGTAAAGAACATCGTCGGCGTCAAGGAAGCCTGTGGCGATATGGGCCACGTGGCTAAGACGCTCAACGACGCCAGCGATGACTTCCTCATCTGGAGTGGCAACGATAACGACACCTTTCACATCATGGCCCTAGGCGGCTACGGCACCATCGGCGTGGCCACACATCTGGTAGGTAAGCAGATTAAAAAGATGATGGAGAATATTATGGGCGGTAAAATCACCGAAGCCGCCGCCATTCACCGCCAGCTGCTGCCGCTGGTGGACGCGCTTTTTGTCGAGCCCAACCCGGCACCGCTGAAATACGCCCTCAACCACGTCGGCTTCGATGTGGGCAAGCCGCGCTTGCCCCTGGTCGAGGTCAGCCCCAAGTCAGCCACTATCATCAAAGAGACCTTAAAGAAATACCAGCTTGACCTGAACCCCCAGTGAATTCCTGTGACAACCAAGCCCCGGGTCGAGGGGGCTTAAGGCAGTCTTCAAAAACAGGAGGAAAGGACATGACATCGGGTGTAGGTAATCCAGCCAAGGAAATCGCGGAAAAGTTTGTGGCCGCCGAGAATGAGGCCTGGGATAAGGGCAACGTGGATGCTCTAGATGAAGTCGAAGACCCCAATATAGTCCTTCATTTGCTTGGTCAGCCGGATATGGTGGGGCGGGAGGAGCACAAAAAGTTTATCGCTTTCGCTCGGGAGGCGTATTCTAATCCCCAGCATGAGTTTTTTGATATAATCGGAACCGGCGATGTCGCTGCCTTCCGGTACACCGAACGTCTTACTTTCGACAAGGAAATAGAGGGTTTGCCTCCACCCACCGGTAAAGAGATATTTCACGAGGGCGCCATGTTTCTTCATATAAAGAACGGTAAGATTGTTGAATTATACATGATCTGGGATACCATGACTCTCAACCAGGGGCTCGGTCTTGTGCCAGAATCACCAGAGCTACCCCGCTAGCAGTATTGGAGCAGGCAGTCAGAGATAGAGGCGGAAGCCGTAGGCGGACATCTTAAAGCCCAATGCCTTGTAGAATCGGTGAGACTCCCCGCGCTTTACGTTGCTGAGGAGCTGGACCTTGTAGCAGCCCGCCTCGCGGGCGCGGTCAATGGCGTACTCCGTAAGCAGGCGAGCAATCCCCCGGCGGCGGTAAGCGGGGTCAACGACCAGGTTCTCCACAATTGCCCAGGGAAGAGCCCCGTGGGAAAAGTTGGGTACGATTAAGAGCACCATGGTGCCGACCACCACGCCGTCTTCCTCAGCCACCAGCAGTTCGTGACCGGGCATGGAACTAATTTCGGCAAAAACCGGCCCCGTCTCATGGCGGGTAAGGTCGTGCCGCTCACCGGTCAGCTCCTCATAAAGCTCCAGGATTCGCGGCACATCCTCCTCTACAGCCAGCCTCACCGTTGCCATCTCAATCCTCCTAAAGGATAGGCGCCTTTTCGATAGACTGTTCCCGCCCCGCCCCCACGCTGATCAGGTTAACCGGGCAGGAGATAAGCTCTTCAATCCGTGATACATAGTGACGAGCGGCCTCAGGCAGCTGGGCATAACTCCGAATATCGGTGGTGGGAGCCTGCCAGCCGGGCAACTCTTCGTAGACGGGTTTACACCGCGCCAGCGCCGCTATACTGGCGGGGAAATAGTCTATCTGCTTACCGTCCAGCTCGTAGCCGACGCATATCTTGAGCTTGGGCAGGACATCAAGAATATCAAGGCGGGTAATCACCGCCCCGGTCAGACCATTAATGCGACTGGTAAAGCGGGCGGCAACAGCGTCGAGCCAACCGCAGCGTCGCGCCCGGCCGGTGGTGGTGCCATACTCATGCGCCCTTTCCCGAATCAGCTCAGCGGTCTCGTCATGCAACTCGGTGGGCATAGGGCCGCCACCGACACGGGTGCAGTAAGCCTTATAGACGCCCACAGCACGGTCAAGCTTGGTGGGACTCAAGCCCGCACCCAGACAGGCCCCCGCCGCCAGCGGCGAGGACGAGGTGGTATAGGGATAGGTGCCGAAATCGGGGTCGAGCAAAGCGCCCTGAGCCCCCTCCAGTATCACCAGCTCACCCCTATTCACTGCCTCGTCGAGCATAATGGTCGTCTCCCGAATATGAGGCGCCAGGCGTTCCCCGTACTGGCAATACTGCTTATAGACCTCATCCAGCGACAGTGGCTTAGCCCCGTAAACCTTGGTCAGGATAACATTCTTGTAGTCGATTATGGAATGCAGCCTCTCCCGCAATGCTTCTTTATCCAGGAGGTCTCCAGCCCTGACGCCCAGACGGGCAGTCTTATCGGCAAAGACAGGACCTATCCCCTTGAGGGTGGTGCCTATCGCCTTGCCTCCCCGCGCCTCCTCCTCCAGCCCGTCGAGGAGGAGGTGGTAGGGCATAATCAGGTGAGCCCGGTCGCTGATAAACAGGTTATCGGTGCCCACGCCGCGCTCATTCAGGTTGTCTATCTCGCCAATCAGGACCTTGGGGTTAATCACCACCCCATTACCGATGATGCAAGCCACCCCGGAGTTAAAAATGCCCGAGGGAATAAGGTGTAGTTTGAACTCGCCATGAGGGTTAACCACCGAATGACCAGCATTATCACCGCCGGAAAAACGGACTACCATCCTGGCCTGCTGGGCCAGCATGTCAACCACTTTGCCCTTCCCTTCATCACCCCACTGGGCGCCAAGAATCGCGATAACAGGCATTATCCCTCCTCTAAATCTATCCTTCCTCTTATAACATAAATCCTGCCCTAAATAAAAGGGCTACTTCTTTTTCTGACTCCGCCAGGCATAAAATAATCGCTGGCCGGCGGTGAAGAAGCTGAAGGCGGCGATGACGGCCAGGGCGATAACCAGGGCATTGGTCAGACTGCTCAGCAAGAGGCCCAGCGCCAGAACGATTATCCTTTCGGAACGGGTAAAGATTCCCCTCCCCGGCTCCAGTCCGGCGTTAAGTGCCCTGGCTCTGATATAGCTCACCAGCAGAGAGCTAATAAAGGCAAGGAAGACCAGCAGCACCAGCCAAAGCGTGTTTTCGAAGAAAACTAGAATAGCTATCAGAATCGCCGCATCGGACAAGCGGTCAAGGGTGGAATCGAGAACGCCGCCGAAGGGGGTAACCCTCCCGGTATGCCGGGCCAGCGCTCCGTCCAGGATATCGAAATAGCCCGCCGCCAGCACGACGAAGCCAGCGGCAAAGGGGTGTCCGGTGATAATAAGCGCCGCCGCCCCCAGGATTAAGGCAAAGCCGAACCAGCTTATAACATCAGGGGTCAACGGTGTCCGGGCCAGAACCTGCACCGCTGGCTGGGTAATACTATGGGCTATGGTGCGGCGAAACTGATACAGACCGGCTTTAGAGTCCGATTTTTGTGAAATGGTATTACTCCCGCTTTTTGGCTTAAACTAAAATCGGCGCTGTTTCAGACTGGGGGAACTTCTTGTTCCACGGCGGTTCACTGAGCACCCGGTGGTAATAATCCAGGATAGTGCGGGCGATACTGTCCCAGCCATGCTTCAGGGCTTTAGTCCTCCCCTGAGCCCCAATCTCCTGGCGCAGCGGCTCGTCGTTCAAAAGAGAGATTAAAGTCTGGGCCAGGCTCTTTTTGTCTTTCGGCGGCACCAGCTGCCCATCAACACCATCGCTTATCACGCCGGCATAACCCTCTATTTTGGAAGCCACGATCGGCTTGCCCAGCGCCATCGCCTCCAGCAAAACAATGCCGAAGCTCTCGGCACCGGTGGCCGGGGCACAGAAAATATCGGCGGTCTTGTAGTAGCGAGGCAGGTCTTCGTAACTGGCAAAGCCGACAAAGACGACGTCTTTTAAGCCTTTCTTGGCCACCTTCTTCTCATATTTGCGCCGCAGCCTAGCGCCGGGACCGACGGCGATAAGCCGTGAATTGGGCACTTCCTGTTTAACCCGCCCGAAGGCGTCAAGCAGATAGTTCAAGCCCTTGCGCCTCTCCATGCGGCCAACAAAGAGGATATTCAGCTTGCCGTCCTTAAATTCCTCAATCGGAGCTACATCAGGGGAAAAATGCTCTAAATCGACACCGTTGGGGATAATATTATAGTATCCGGGGAAGTGCCTGTGGGCGAACTCCATGGCCGGCTGAGACACGGCAATCTTGCCATCGAGCTTACGGAACCATCTCTTCAGGAAAAACTTGCTAAAGGGTCGCCCGAGGTTATAACCGGGCCGGCCGTTAGTGGCGTGAAAGGTGCCCACGGTGGCTGTTTTCGAAAGGCGCAGCACACTGGTACAGAGCATGGGCATTAAAGGCTCATGAAGGTGGATGATATCGAATTTTTCCCGCTCGAGGACCTCTTTTATCATAGAGGACAACCTCAGCGACAGGGTGAGCCGGGCAATAGAACCGCTGGTGGGGACGGGGCGGGGTCTGCCGATGGGAATGAACCTGTCGCCAAAACCGGAAACAGCCTTAGAGGCCGGAGCAATTACCTTGACCTCGTGGCCCATCCGGGTAAATTGCTGTTCAAGACAGGAAATATGAATACAGACGCCGCCAGGATAGGCGAAATCATACGGTGAAACTAACGCTATCTTCACCGCCCTAACCAAAACCTCTGTGGCAACTCAATCAAACGGGCGTGCTCTCCACAGGTTTATTAACCGCGATAAACTCTTCCACATTTCGGCGAGCTTGGTCATCGGTATACTGGACGGGTGGCGATTTCATAAAGTAGGACGATGGGGATATCAGAGCTCCTTTAAGGCCACGGTCTAAGGCGAGCTTACAGCACCTTATAGCGTCAATGACCACCCCCGCCGAGTTGGGGCTGTCCCAGACCTCTAGCTTCAGTTCCAGGTTGAGGGGAACGTCGCCGAAGGTCCGCCCCTCCATCCTGATATGGCAGAACTTGCGGTCGAGCAGCCAGGGGACGTAATCACTGGGGCCGACATGGATGTCATCGGGTTTCATCTCATAATCCAGCTGAGAGGTGACAGCAGTGGTCTTGGATATCTTCTTGGACTCCAGGCGTTCCCTCTCCAGCATGTTGTAGAAATCGGTATTGCCGCCGAAGTTCAGCTGGTAGGTCCGCTCCAGCTTAACCCCACGGTCGCCGAAGAGTCGAGTGAGGACGCGGTGAGCAATGGTAGCCCCCACCTGGGATTTGATGTCATCGCCGATAACGGGCAGCCCGCTCTGCTCGAAGCGCTGCTGCCAGTACTTCTCGCGGGCAATGAATACCGGAATGCAGTTGATAAAGCCACAGCCAGCGGCCAGTACCTGCTCGATATACCACTTGGTGGCTTCTTCGCTGCCCACCGGCAGGTAGTTAATCACGACGTCGGTGCGGGTCTCTTTGAGGATTTTAACAATATCAGCGGTAGGACCCGGCGCCTTCTCTATTATCTTGGACAGGTACTGGCCCAACCCGTCGTGAGTCATGCCCCGGTGAACCTTGACCCCGGTAGTGGGCACCTCACAAAACTTGAAGGTATTATTGGGTTCGGTATAGATGGCTCGGGCCAAGTCCTTGCCCACCTTGTTCTTGTCGATATCGAAGGCGGCCACGAAATTAATATCGCTGATATGATAGCCGCCGAGGTTGACGTGCATAAGTCCAGGGACAAATTCGTCATCTTTAGCTTTACCGTAGTAGTGAACTCCCTGAACCAGGGAAGAAGCGCAGTTACCCACGCCTACTATGGCTACATTTATTTTACCCAAAGTCTAATTAACCTCCTTTTCAACAGCAAAACTTAGGGGGAAAGGCACCCAACCACACCCAATAACATCTCACTAGCATTTCACCGGAATTTATGCAAAAAGCCACTCTTTGGCACAGCTAGCAGGAGCTTCCACTCCTGCTAAACTCTGATACTTATAAAGAAGAGGATTGCTTATTCCACCTCTACGACGTAATTAGGTCAGACTGGTTAGCCCTGACCGATCCGGAATACTTTCGTCCCACAGGAAGGGCAGACCCCTCTCGTCGCCGGCCGGCCGTTCTTCAGGGTAACCTTCTCAGGATTCCTTATATCCACCTTACGTCTACACTTGAAGCAATACGCCTGCACCTAGATCACCCCCTTCTTGGTATCGGTTGAACTATACCCCTTTAGAGGCAGGCTGTCAAGACCTATCAATGCTATCTATCAGTGACGGTAAAGACCTTCTCCGGCCGCCACTGCCCCTTTTCCGAGTCAAAGCCAAGCACAGCCAGGAAACCGCCGTCACGGGTATAGACACGGCAACGATTGCCCGCAACAGGCTCGGGTAGATTATCGTCTTCCCAAGCCAGGGGACGCCCGTTTTTTATGTCTTCTACAGCGGCGTCATCAACCACCACCGCCCCCCACTGCGAAAGCACGCTATCTATAGGGTAGAGAAACTGCTCCCAGTAGCCATGGCGGAAGCTATCCTCAAGCTGCGATACGGTAATGGCGTCTTCGATAGTAAAGAGTCCGCACTCTAAGCGGGTCAGGCCTTTAAGATTAGCCCCGCAGCCTAAAAGCTGCCCCAGGTCGTCAGCCAGCGAGCGGATATAAGTGCCCTTGCCGCATTTCACTTCTACAGTGGCTATCGGCGGCTGCCAGTCAATAAGCTCCAGGCTATAAACCCACCTCTTCCGGCTCTCCCTGGCTACCTTGATGCCGGAGCGCGCCAGCTCATAAAGCGGCTTGCCGCCGTGCTTCACCGCGCTGTACATGGGAGGTGTCTGCTCTATCAGGCCGCGAAAGGATTCTAAAGCCGAGAGCAGCTTTTCTCGACTAACGCCGGAGGGGTCTTCCCGACTGACCACGGTGCCGGTGGCATCGTGGGTATCGGTAGCCACCCCCAGTTCAATCTCGGCTTTGTAGGCCTTGGGCGCCTCCACCAGAAATTCGACAATGCGCGTTCCCTGCCCCAGGCAGACCGGTAAAACGCCGGTAGCCGCTGGGTCGAGGGTGCCAGCATGCCCCACGCGCCTCTCTCCACTCAGGCGCTTTACCAGGGAGACGATGCTGAAAGAGGTCTTGCCCCAGGGCTTGTTGATGTTTAGTATGCCGTCCATTAGTCACTATGCTGGTTGGGAGGATTATTGGAGCTGACTTCATCAATCAGTTGCAGAAGGTGGGTCCCCCGCTCGATAGAATCGTCCCAGTGAAAGCTCAGCTCAGGAATACGGCGCAGGCGCAGGCGCTTGGCCAGCTGGTTGCGCAAAAAGTTGGCGGCAGCCTCGAGCCCGCTCAGCATCTCCTGTTTTTCTTCTTCGCTGCCCATGCAACTGACAAATACCTTGGCGTAGCGCAGGTCGGCGGAGGTTGAAACCTCGGTCACAGCAATAAACTTGCTCAGTCGGGGGTCTTTGACGCGGCGCTGAAGCAACCCGCTAATCTCATGGCGCATGAGGCTGCTTACCCGTTCTATGCGATGTGCCATAACCAGTGTCCTCTAGCTGGATCTCTCTTCGCGGAAAAATTCCAGTATATCGCCAATCTCAAAGTCTTCAAAGTCCTTGATCCCCACCCCACACTCGTAGCCAGAAGCCACCTCCTTGACGTCATCCTTAAAACGCCTCAGGCTGGCGACCTCAGATTCAACCACCACCTGCTCTCCGCGCCTTACCCTTACCGAAGCACCCCGGCTCACCTTACCCTCGCTAACAGCGACACCAGCTACCTTCGTCTTCTTGCCGCTGGGGAAAATTGCCTTCACTTCAGCCCTGCCTTCGATAACCTCGACATAGGTGGGCTCTAACATCCCTTTTAGCGCCTTCTCTACATCGTCCACCAGGTTATAAATCACGTCGTAGGAGCGGATATCAACCCCCTCCACATCAGCCAGGCGCTGTGCCCCGGCTTCAATACCAGTGCCAAAACCAATAATGAGCCCTTTAGAGGCGATAGCCAGCATGACATCGCTCTCGGTGATATTGCCGCTGCTACTATGAATAATCCTGACCTGTACCTTATCCGTGCCCAGCCGTTCCAGAGAGCTCCTTATCGGCTCGATAGTGCCCTGGACATCGGCTTTAAGAATAACGTTAAGCTCCTTTACCTCTCCCGCGCTTATCTGGTCAAAGAGGTTGTCCAGGCTTACTGCCCTAGGCGCCATCTCCTGCTGGTTTTTTTGTATCAAAGCCCGTGCCTGGTGCTCGCTAGCCACGGCGTTCAGGGTTTCGCCCACTTGAGGTAGGCTATCCAGGCCCAAGATGGCCACCGGCAGGGAAGGCTCGGCTTTCCTCACCCGCTTACCCACATCGTTAAACATCGCCCTGACCCGGCCCCAGGTGCTGCCGACGACTACGGTATCACCAACCTTAAGCGTTCCGGTCTGAATCAGCATCGTAGCCATTGGCCCCCGGCTCTTATCCATCTCGGCTTCAATAACAACCCCTACTGCGGGGCGCGAAGGGTCTGCCTTGAGCTCCTCCATCTCGGCTACCACTAAGAGATTCTCCAGTAGCTCACTGATGCCTTCTTTCTCCTTGGCCGAAATGGAAACGCAAACCACATCGCCCCCCCACTCCTCAATAACCAGGCCGGCATCGGTTAACTGCTGCTTAACCGCCTCAGCGTCAGCCTCCGGCTTATCAATCTTGTTAATCGCCACCACGATGGGCACTCCCGCCGCCCGGGCATGGTCGATAGCTTCTAGAGTCTGCGGCATTACCCCATCGTCAGCCGCCACCACCAGAATAGTAATATCGGTCACCTGAGCGCCCCGAGCCCGCATCACGGTAAAGGCTTCGTGACCCGGAGTATCGAGAAAGGTAATCTTCTGCCCGTTAACCTCTACCTGATAGGCACCGATATGCTGCGTAATGCCCCCGGCCTCGGTATCCATGACATTGGTCTGCCGGATGGCATCCAGGAGTCGGGTCTTGCCGTGATTGACATGCCCCATAATGGTCACGACCGGCGGACGTAGTTTCAGCCCACCAGACTCTTCTTCCTGGGGCTGATAGCGCTTGCTCTCTACAGCACGGGCGCTCCGAGACTCGGGGTGGGCTTCATAGCCAAGGTTGACCGCCACCGCCGCCGCCGTCTCATAGTCAATGACCTGGTTAATATTGGCAAAAACGCCGTTGCGCATCAGCTGTTTGATGACATCAACGGCACTGACCCGCAACAGCTCAGCCAAATGCCTCACGGCTATTGAGTGAGGAATCTCGATCAGCTTTGCCTCTGGTTCACCCGATTTGCTCTTCTGGGCCAATAAATCGCTCCTTATCCCAGTCCCTGCCCGTATTCAATAAGCTGTTCCCGATTATCGGGAGTAATAGCGGTACGCAGGGCATGCTCCAGCCGTCCTTCTTTAAGCCCCACCACCCAGCAATCCCCTGCCGGGCATAAATAGGCACCGCGCCCCGCCTTCCTACCGCTATTATCAACCTCCACCCCGCCATCCGCAATCCGGACCAGCCTGATTAGCTTCCGCTTGGGTCTTATCTGGCCACAAGCGACGCAGGTACGCTGCGGTATATGCTTAGCCGAAGGTGAATTAATATTCCTCACCCTCCTCATCAAAGACTTCTCGTTCACGGCGCTGCTTCCTGATTCTGACGCCGTCCTCGGCGCTTCGCTCAGCAGCTCCCTTCTTTTTCTTCTTCTTGGACTTGGACGTTGCCTTAGTTGGGCCCGGGCCCAGAACGTCTTCAGCAAAGCGAAGCTTGGAATCTGCCTCCGCCCCCACCTCTACGGGCGGCTTCAAAATAGTTTCGGGGGGCGCCAGCTCAGTCTCAAGAACGGGCTCAGGCTCGGCTTCAGCCTCCTCTTCGGGGACTAGGGCTTCTGCTGGAGCCACCGGCTCTTCGGGTACGAGTTCCTCACCAAGCACCGCTTCTTTTTCAGGCTCGGCCTTGACCAGCTTCTCTTCCTCAGCGATTGAGGCACTCTTTATGTCAATCCGCCAGCCGCTGAGCTTAGCCGCCAATCTAGCGTTCTGCCCTTCTTTACCGATGGCTAACGATAGCTGCTTGTCAGGGACAACCACCGTAGCTATCCCTTCGTCTTCATCCAGCTCCACACTCAGCACCTGCGCTGGACTCAGGGCATTGGCAATAAAAGCTGAGGCATCCTCGCTCCACGAGACCACGTCCAGCTTCTCGCCATTCAGCTCTCGCATAATATTCTGTATTCTGATACCGCGAAGCCCGACACAGCAACCAACGGGGTCGATGCCCTCCTGGCGTGCCGCCACCGCTATCTTACTACGATAGCCAGCTTCGCGGGCGACCGCCTTAATCTCTACCACCCCATTCAAAACCTCAGGCACCTCAAGCTCAAAGAGACGGCGTAGCAAATCGGGGTGAGAGCGTGAAACAACCACCTGAGGTCCCCGGCTCGTCCGCACCACCTCTAAAAGATAGACTCTAAGCCTCTGGCCTATACGATACCTCTCATTGCGCACCTGCTCGGCGGCGGGGAGTATCGCTTCGGCCCTACCCAGGTCAACGAAGATCTGCCTGGGCTCCATGCGCTGCACTACCCCGGTGACGATATCGCCTTCTTTATCGGAATACTCCTCGAAAATGGCGCTGTGCTCCGCCTCATGGAGGCGCTGCAGGATAACCTGCTTGGCCGTTTGCGCGGCAATGCGCCCGGCATTGCGGGGGGTGGCTTCCACCATGACCGTCTCTTCAAGCTGGACATCGGGGTTTATCTTAACAGCATCGGTCAGTGATATTTCAAGACGCGTATCCGAAGGCTGCTCGACCACGGTTTTTTCCGCCCACACCTTAACCCGGCCCGTAGTCGGGTCGATCTTGACCGAAATCTCCTGGTTAGGGGCAAAATTATCCTTCCGGTAAGCCGATACCAGCGCTGTTTCCACGGCAGAAAGCACCACCTCTTTGGGCAGGTTTTTCTCTGCCGAGAGCTGGGTTATGGCCAGCATAAATTCGCTCTTCATCCCCGCTTAATTACCTCCCCAAATATTTTATCCCCTACAACAAAAAAGTGGGTTTCTCTGCCCCACTTAACAAGAACTTATCTAATTTAGTGTACCGTGTAAAGTATACCACAACAGGCGCTAGGATGCAATAGCTGGTGCCCGTTTTTTCAGCGTATTTGAGATAATGCCCTAGCGGAGCCAAAAAGTGGGCTAAATCCATATAGCCCCGCCTAGAAATTATAATGGCACTAAGCTATAATAAAAAACAGCCCCAAGGTGAGAAGCTTGGATATTAAAGCGCTAAAAGATTCGGTTATCAAAGAAGTAGAGGCTCACCGCCGCCAGCTCCGTGATATCAGCCTTAAAATCCACGCCAACCCCGAGCTGGGCTTTAAAGAGGTCAAGGCATCCGCCCTGCTTACCCAATATCTTGAGAAAAACGGCTTCGCTATAGAGCGGGGCATCTGCGAACTGCCCACCGCCTTCCAAGGAAGCTACGGAAAGGGCAAACCAGCCATCGCCATCCTGGCCGAGTACGACGCACTGCCCCAATTGGGGCACGCCTGCGGGCATAATCTGATAGCCGGCGCTGCCGTCGGTGCCGCCGTGGCTGCCAAGCCGGCCATAGACAAGTGTGGGGGCAGTGTCCTGGTTATCGGCACGCCCGCCGAGGAGTTCTACGGGGGCAAGGTGGTCATGGCGGAGCGGGGTGCCTTTGATAAGATAGATATAGCCATGATGGTGCACCCGGGAGCGCATGATACCGCCACCACCCAGGCTCTGTCCTGTATCACCCTGGAGGTCGAGTTCTTCGGCAAAGCAGCCCACGCCGCCACCAGGCCCGAAACCGGCATTAACGCCCTGGAGGCAATGCTCCTCTCCTTCGCCGCCATTAACGCCCTCAGGCAGCATATTATGGATAAAGCGCGCATCCACGGCATTATTACCGACGGCGGAGAGGCGCCTAATGTCGTCCCCGCCCACAGCGCGGGCAGCTTTCTGGTGCGCGCCGAGGATAACGCCTACCTGGACGAGCTAAAAGAGAAAGTTCTTAATTGCTTTGTCGGCGCCGCCGCCGCCACCGGCGCCCGCCTGGAATACCAGTGGGGAAATATTGTCTATGCGCCACTGATTAACAACCTGACGCTGGCCGAGCTATTCAGGCAGAATATGAAGCCCCTGGGACGCAAGATGCCTCTCTACGGAGCCAGTAGAGTCGGCAGCACCGATATGGGCAACGTCAGCCAGCTCGTACCGGGCATACATCCTACCATCGCCGTAGCGCCTGAAGAAGTAGTAATACATTCTCCAGAGTTCGCTACAGTTGCGGCTTCTGAAGCCGGCATCAAAGGGATGCTTGATGCCGCCAAGGCACTGGCGATGACAGTGGTTGACCTGACGGCCCGCCCGGAAACAGTTACCAAGGTTAGAGAAGAGTTTGAGCGGGCAGGCAGCTAAAAGCCTTGTAAAACCATGACCCTTAGTCTAAGATTATATTAGCTTTTGAGGAGAATTAATGGAAGCCTATCTGGGTATTGATGTCGGCTCGGTAACCACCAAGTTAGCCGTGATAGACGAGGCTGATGAGCTGGTCGCCGACCTCTACCTACCAACCCAGGGTAAGCCTATCGAGACAACGCAGCAGGGCTTAAAGCAGATCAAAGAGCAACTCCCCCTGGGCAGGGATATCTGCGGCGTAGCCACCACCGGCAGTGCCCGCTACCTGGCTGGGGTTATCGTCGGCGCCGACCTAGTCAAGAACGAGATTACCAGCCATGCCGTAGGCGCCCTGCACTACTTCCCCCAGAGCCAGACCGTCATCGAAATCGGAGGGCAGGACAGCAAGATAATCATTATTCGAGAGGGTATAGTCACCGACTTCGGCATGAACACGGTCTGCGCGGCGGGCACCGGCAGCTTCCTCGACCACCAGGCAATGCGTCTCAATATGGGCATCGAGCAGTTCAGCCGAAAGGCGCTGGAGAGCGCGACGCCAGTGCACATCTCGGGGCGGTGCACCGTTTTCGCCGAATCGGACATGGTACACAAACAGCAAACCGGGCATCGCACCGAGGACATTGTTTACGGTTTGTGCCAGGCGCTGGTGCGTAATTACCTCAACAATGTCGGCCTGGGCAAGGATATTCAACCCCCGATAATATTTCAGGGTGGCGTTGCCTTCAATCAGGGTATAGTGAAGGCGCTCCAAGAAGAGCTCGGCCCCGAGGTTATCGTTCCCCCTCACCATGAGGTGATGGGAGCCATAGGCGCTGCCCTGCTGGTACATGAAGAGATGACAAGCGGTCAGAACGAAAGCAGCTTTAAGGGATTTGGTGTCAGCGAGATAGATTATCGCACCTCCTCGTTCGAATGCCAGGCCTGCCCTACTCTATGCGAGATATCCCAGCTTTCTGTAGAGGGAAAGATCCTGGCCCAGTGGGGAGGCCGCTGCGACCTGTGGCAGAAAAGCCCGAATAGTTAACAATGCTGGTGAGGAAGATATGCTGATTGCTGTTGATGCCGCCGGCGGCGAAAACGCCCCGCGGGAGATAGTGAAGGGAGCCATAAAGGCCGCCCAGGAATACGGGGTTGATATTGCCCTGGTGGGCGATAAAGCCGTGTTACACGTGCTGGCCGGGCGCGATATAAAAAAACTGAACTTCCAGATCTTTGAAGCCACCGAGGTCATTGCCCCTAACGAGCACCCGATAAGGGCTGTGAAGAGTAAACCCAACTCCTCGATAGTAATCGGCACCAACCTGGTAAAAGACGGCGTCGCCGCCGCCTTTGTCTCGGCGGGCAACACCGGGGCGGTGTTAGGTGCAGGCCTGCTCAAGCTGGGCAAGATAGAAGGCGTCGAGCGCCCCGCCTTGGGCAGCTTCCTCGATATCACCCCCGACACCCCCACCCTCCTCATCGATGCTGGTGCCAACGCGGAATGCCGCCCCAGCCACCTGCTCCAATTTGCTAATCTGGGCTCGACCTACGTCAAACACCTGCTGGATATCAAAGCGCCGCGTGTTCGCCTGCTCAGCACCGGCGAAGAAGAGACCAAGGGTAATCGCCTGACACAGGAAAGCTATAATCTACTCAAGAAGAGCTCGCTAAACTTTGTCGGCAGTATAGAAGGGCAGGATATATCGAACCGAACCGCCGATGTCATCGTGACCGATGGCTTCACCGGAAACATAGTGCTTAAGACGATAGAGGGCATGGGGGATACTTTCTTAAACATGACTCGGCAGGTGGGAAGAGTCATATCCACTGCCTATCACTTCCGGGGACGAAACCTGCTTCACGACCTGGGCTTGGGCTCCCTGGCTAAAAGGGTAGACTATAGAGAATACGGCGGCGCTTACCTGGCGGGTATAAACGGCAATATCATCGTCGCCCACGGGCGCAGCCAGGCTAGAGCGATAAACAATGCCATAGGTCTGGCCAAACAGACAGTAGAACGGGACATCTGCCGAATAATTAGGGAGGGAAACTATGAGCAAACCGATAGCAGTAACTGACGCCGACTTTGAGCAAAAGGTATTAAAGGCAAAGACACCGGTACTGGTGGACTTCTGGGCGGCCTGGTGCCGACCCTGTCTCATGGCTGCCCCGGTGCTGGAAGAGCTGGCTAAAGAGTATACCGGCAAGTTAACCATCGCCAAACTGGATGTTGACCAGAACGCCAAAACCGCCGCCCAGTATGGCATAATGGCTATACCCAACCTCATTATCTTCAGGGATGGCAAGCCGGTCTCACAAATAGTAGGCTATAAACCCAAGGAAGAATTGAAGCGCAGCCTGGAAACCGTTCTGGACTAACAAAAAATTAGTCTCTTTTTATCTTCCACTGCGCCGATAAGTGAAGTATAATTATATAAGGGAAAAATTATGAAGGTCGTCTTCCTCCAGGATGTACCCAATGTAGCTCAAGCGGGCGAGGTAAAAGAGGTAGCTGACGGCTACGGCCGGAACTTTCTTATTCCCCGAAAACTGGCCGCCCTAGCCAGCCCCCAAGCGATGAGCCAGGTGGTGACCACTAGCAAAGCCCAGGCCAGTACCAACGAAGAACTGGTCGATCTGGCCGGTCAGCTCGACGGCAAAGAGGTCAGCCTCAAGGCGCACGCTGGCGCCAAAGAACGGCTCTACGGCTCAATCACCAGTGCCGATATTGCCGCCGAACTGGAGAGCGCCACCGGGCTGGTCGTCGACAAGAGAAAAATAGAGCTGGATAAGCCTATTCATCAGCTCGGCAGCTATGAGATAACCATCAAGCTGGGGAAAGACATTACACCCAAAATAATGGTTAGCGTTATTGAAGAAGAGACCGCCAAGGAAGAGGAGAAGCCGCCTAAGAAGGCAAAGAAGGCGGCTCCAAAAGCCCCCAAGGCAGAAAAGAAGGCCGAGAAAGAAACTAAAGCGAAGAAAGCGAAGACGACCAAGAAGAAAGAGACCAAGGCGACAAAAGAAAAGAAG
>CAZRIU010000001.1:0-6018 GCA_964600245.1 uncultured Dehalococcoidales bacterium | reverse complement strand
ACCAAAGCCAAGACGACCAAGAAAAAAGAGGAGAAGGCTTAACATGAACGACGAGAAACTGCCGCCGCATGATGTTGATGCCGAGGAAGCGGTAATCGGCTCACTGCTGATAGACGGGTCGGCAATATTCAAGGTTGCCCCCCTGCTGGTGCCGCTGGATAATAAATCGCCTTTCTATACCGAGCGCAACGCCTGGATATACGAGGCCTGCCTGGCGCTCTACGAACGCGATGAAGCCATAAACCAGATAACGGTGGCTCAAGAGCTCGACCGGCAGGGCAAGCTGGAGACTTGCGGCGGCGCCGCCTATCTGAGCCGGCTGATATCCATATGCCCCACCTCCCTTGATATCGAAGATTACGCCCAGATTGTCTATCGCCTGTCGGTAATGCGCCGCCTTATTGATGCCGCCGGGCAGATTAAGAATATCGGCTATCAGGCCGAGCCCGACGTCAACACCAGCCTTAACCAGGCGGAAGACATCCTATTCCGACTGCGCCACGGGCGAAGCCGAAGGGACCTCACCCACATCCGCCAGGTATTGGACACATACTTTGAAACCGCTGTCCCTGAGGAGGAAGGCGCTCCTAGGGAACGGTTGCCCTACGCGCTCTCCGGCTTCGCCGGACTGGACGAGTTTCTGGGCGGATTTCAGCGCTCCGACCTGATTATTATCGGCGGCAGGCCGAGCATGGGCAAGACCAGCCTGGCCCTAAGCCTGGCCCGAAACGCCGCCGTAGAGCAGGGGGCTTGCGTGGCCCTGTTCAGCCTGGAGATGGCACGAGAGCCACTGGTCTGGCGTATACTGGCCAGCGAATCCGAGGTGGACTCAAGGCGGATCCGCCTCGGTCTTCATACCGAAGACCAGGAAAAAAGGATTATGGACGCCATCGGCCAGCTCTCCGAAGCCAAAATCTATATTGATGATACCCCCCAGCTGCGGGTGGTAGAGATGAGGAGCAAAGCCCGCCGTCTGCACTTTGAGCAGGGCATTGATATGATCATCGTTGACTACATGCAGCTGATGCAGGGGGATAGAAGGTTTGATAACCGTGTTCAGGAGGTCAGCGAAATCTCCCGCTCCCTCAAAGGCCTGGCCCGCGAGCTTAATGTGCCCTTGCTGGCGGTATCACAGCTCAGCCGCGCCCCAGAGGGACGGGCATCCCACGAACCACAGCTATCCGACCTGCGTGAAAGCGGCAGCATCGAGCAGGACGCCGATGTCGTGGTCTTCGTCTACCGCGATGAATACTACTATCCTAGCCGAGAGGATTGGGAACGGGAACACCCCGGGGAAAGCTACCCGCCGCCAGCCAATATCATTATCGCCAAGCACCGCAATGGCCCCACCGGCGAGGTCAAGTTGCTTTTCAAACCCAAGCTAGCTAAGTTTGAAAATATTACCAACGAAGAACTGAGCTTATTATAAGGCTCGTATTGGTTTAGGTGACTATGGAGCAGTTTAAAGGTTTCCCGGCCAAGTCGCAGTTTACCGCCGTGCCCAACGCCTTCTTCAGCACGTTGCTGCCGCAGATCAGCGATATCGCCGAGCTGAAAACAACCCTACATATTTTTCAGACGCTCTACCAGAAGCGAGGCTATCCCCGCTTTACCAGCTACCAAGAGCTTCTGGCTAACAAGAGCCTGATGAGCAGCCTTAAGGAAGTCGGAAGAGAACCAGAAGAAGTATTGCGTAACGCCCTGGAGCTAGCTACCAAGCGGGGGACTATCCTGCACCTAGCGCTGGATAGAGACGGCCAGACCGAGGACATTTACCTGCTCAATACCGAGTCGGACCGGCAAACCATGGCTAAGATTCAAGCTGGCGAGCTTGAGTTGAGCGGACTTAAACTAAAAGAACCCGCTTTGATTAATACCGAGGAGCCTCCCGATATCTTTAGCCTTTACGAACAGAACATCGGCATGCTCACCCCGATGATCGCCGAAGAGCTGCGCGATGCCCTGAAACTATATCCCGAAAACTGGATTAGCGACGCCATCAAAGAAGCGGTTAATAATAACAAACGCAAATGGAGCTATATCTCCGCCATTCTGGAACGCTGGACAGCCGAAGGTAGGGACGATGGAACATATCGGGGAGATTCTAAAAAGACAGATCCGGACAAATACATCAAAGGCAAATATGGACACATTGTCCAGCGCTGAAAAGGCCGAAGAGACGTCGGCGACTTCAGCCTGCCCCATCTGCAAGGGGGCGGGCTTTGTGCACCCGCTGCTGCCTTCGGGCAAGCCCGACTACAGCCGAACCGTGCCCTGTAGCTGCACACTGCCGGAACGAGAAAAGGGGCTGCAGAGCCGCTTGCGCAAATACAGTGGCCTTGAAGCCAAGCTACTGCAAAACATGACTTTTGATAGTTTTGACCGTGAAGGGCTTAACCCGCTTCCAGAGCAACGAGAGAACCTGAAAGAGGCGTTTCGCCTTGCCTTCGATTTCGCCAAATCGCCCGAAGGCTGGCTGGTTTTCGCCGGCGTTAACGGTTGCGGCAAGACTCACCTGGCGGCGGCTATCGCCAACCACCGCCTCAAAGAGGGCAAGCCGGTCAAATTCGTGGTCGTGCCCGACCTGCTCGACCACCTGCGCTCCACCTTCAGCCCAGAGAGCCCGGTGAGCTACGACCAGCTCTTCGAAGAGGTCAAAAACGCCCCACTGCTCATCCTGGACGACCTCGGCAAGCAGTCAACCACCCCCTGGGCCGAGGAGAAGCTCTACCAGATTATCAATCATCGCTATAACCACCAGCTGCCCACAGTGTTTACCACTAACTGCGCACTGGATGAAATCAGTAGCCCCATCAGCTCAAGGTTCGCCGACCCTAAAATCAGTGTCGTCTGGAATATTAACGCTCCTGACTACCGAACCGACGCCACCGCCAGCCGAAAGAGAACAACTCGCCCTAAAAAGCGGCTGAGCTAAGCCCAATTTGCACTGCCCGCATTTTTTGGCTACAATGAGGGGGATTTAGCGAGAAAAGCCTTAGTCATGATAAATTTCCCCGTTTTGGTGCTTAATCAGAATTACGAGCCACTCAATGTATGTCGGGTACGGCGAGCGGTGGTGCTACTCGACCGTGGTAAGGCGGAGATGCTGGAGAATGGCTCCGGCTTTATCCACACCACCCTCCGTGAATTCCCCGTTCCTTCGGTAATCCGCCTGGGCTACATGATTAAGCGTCCTCGCCCCCAGAGAAAGCTAACCCGCCTTGAGATTTTCCACCGCGACCGCTTTACCTGCCAGTACTGCGGCAAGCAGACCAGCCAGCTTACTTTAGACCATGTTATCCCGCGCTACCGGGGTGGTGAACACCTCTGGGAAAATGTGGTCAGCGCCTGCATACCCTGCAATCGGCGTAAGGCAGGCAGGACGCCTAGGGAAGCCGGCATGAAATTACTCCGCCCCCCAGCCCCACCCCGCGGCGACCGCTTCTTCTACATACCTTACCGCTACCGCCAGAGCCAGAGCCTTTGGCAAAAATACCTGCCCCAGTAATAGCTAATCTTTTTTAGGCGGCTGCTTTTCAACGGTAATATCACTGAGCGGCAGTTCCACCGTTGCCTGGCTATCCAGTTCAACCAACACCGTTTCCTTAAGGGGATTACTCCCCACCACGCTAGCTACCCCCATAGGTGTAGATACCTTCTGGCCCGCCTTGGGCAACTTTTCCTTCATGGCACGGTACTGCTCGGTCTCGTAAGCCAGGCAGCAAAGCAAGCGGCCGCAAATACCCGATATCTTGAGCGGGTTAAGCGGCAGGTTCTGCTCCTTAGCCATCTTTATAGAAACCGGGGAGAACTCAGTTAAGAAACTCATACAGCACAGGGGCCGCCCACACCGCCCGAAGCCACCCACCAGCTTGGTTTCGTCCCTGGGGCCCAGCTGGCGCAGCTCAACCCTTACCTTGAAACGCTTGTTTAACTCCCGAACCAGCTCGCGGAAATCAACCCTTTCCGTAGCGCTAAAGAAGAAGGTAAGTCGGCTACCATCAAGATTGTACTCTACGCCGAGCAGCTTCATCGGCAGCCCTAGCTTTTCTATCAATCGGCCACACTCAGCCAGAGCCTCGGCTTCCCTGGCCTCGAAATCCTTGGCACGCTCAATGTCTTCTGGCTCCGCCTTGCGCACTACTGGTTTCAAAGGTTCGACCACCTCATTAGCCAAAACCTGCCTGGGCGCAATGACCACCCACCCCAACTCCAGACCGCGAGCCGTCTTGACCACCACGCAGTCATCTACATCCATCTCAATGCCCGCTGGGTCAAAGTAATAAACCCTGCCGGCTCTCTTGAAACGTATGCCTACAATCTCAGCCATAACTTACACAGCGCTCCTTCCCGGAATACTGAGCATCAGTACCTCCAGCACCAGCCGCGGATTAGCATTCTGCCCCAGCTGTTCCCCCGCCGCCTGAATACTATTGATAAAAGCCCTTATCTGGGGCAGGCTGTAGCCCTGTCCCATCTCAGCCAGCTCCGCCTCATGATCAATATTGGTTATGGTATCACTGGAGCCGAGTTTGATAAGGAGCAGGTCGCGCCACCAGTCGAGCCACAAATCCAGCACCTCCTGAACCGAAAGCCGGCTCTGGCTGAACTGAGCCGCCAGTTGCGCCACGTAATCAAAGCGCTGCTCATTATCGCCCCGGATAACCTCCAGTAGCTTTTCAATCAACTGGTCGCGCCGCTCAAGCAGGCTATCGTCATCCGCCGCCGTTAACGCCCAGCCTAGACGGCCGTGACAAAGCCTAGATAGAAGCTCGGTCTTGGCCGACTCAAGGCCGCGGCGCTCGCCCAGGGCAGTCTCTACCTGGGAGGTGGGGAGAGGATGTAGCTCCAATCGCTGGCAGCGAGAAACCACGGTAGACGGCAGAACCGAATCGTTGGCGGTGAGCAGGATAAAGATTACCCCTTCTGACGGCTCTTCCAGGGTCTTAAGCAGGCAGTTAGCCGCTTCGTTGGACATCAACTCGGCGCCGTCAATAATAAACACCTTATATTTGCCCTCAAAGGGCGGCAGGCTGGATGAATGCTGCATATCCCGGACCTGCTCGATGCTGATTTCCGTCCGCGGCTTATCATTTGAATTGCCGCCGGTATCCAAGCCGATAACCTGGACATCGGCATGCTTACCCGAAGCCACCTTCTGGCAGGGGTCGCATTCACCGCAGGGGGGCTCCGCCGCCTCGCAGTTTAACGCCTGAGCCAGTTCCAGAGCCATGGTCATCTTGCCCACATGAGGAGGTCCCACCAGAAGATAGGCATGAGCCACCGCGCCTCGCTCCAGGTTACGCTGGAGCAGGGTGACTGCCCTATCCTGCCCGACTAGCTGCCAGCCTGACATCAGCCCCTAAGCCTTTCTGATTCTGACTACATGCCCGACGTTGATTATATTCTGGCCAACTACAATATAGTCTGCACCTATCTCACTGAGTATACCCTTAATCTCACTGCCAAAAGCTATACTAGTGAGAACCTTCACTTTTTGCCCTATCCATTCCTGTGGTATAGCCGCCGTAAGGCGTTTTTCCATCCCGGTTCCCCCTTTACCCTAACGTTTCTTCTAAACTAAATCACAGCGGGTCAGGTCATCGAAGCTCTCGCGGCGCCGGATGAGCCGTGCTTTGCCTTCCCTGACCAGAACCACCGCTGGCTTGAGCGAGGCATTGTAGTTGCTCGCCAGCGACAGGCAATAGGCACCGCAGTCGGCCACCGCCAGAATATCGCCCGCGGCCAGCGGGGGCAGCGTGATATCCTTGATAATTATGTCCCCCGATTCACAGAACCTGCCGGCAATAGTAACCTTTTCCGTCTCTCTTTCTCTCATCTTATTCGCCGCCACCGCCTCGTGCTCCGCCCCGTAAAGGGCGGGGCGTATGTTATCGGCCATCCCGCCGTCCACCGAAACATAGCGCCTGACGCCGGGAATGTCCTTGACCACCCCCACCGTGTAGAGCGCCACCCCCGACTGCCCCACCACCGACCGCCCCGGTTCGATAACAAGCC